>NZ_BAABCQ010000058.1:0-40542 GCF_039539045.1 Streptomyces marokkonensis | reverse complement strand
GGTACGGGCGTCGTGACGACCGTGACCGTGGTCCGCGTCGTGACGAGCGGGGTGGGGACCGTCCGTCCTTCCGTCGCGATGAGCGTCGTGACGAGCGGGGTGGGGACCGTCCGTCCTTCCGCCGTGATGAGCGTCGTGACGAGCGGGGTGGGGACCGTCCGTCCTTCCGCCGTGACGACCGTGGTGACCGCGGTGGCTTCCGGCGTGACGACAACCGTGGTGAGCGAGGCGGTTTCGGCCGGCGCGACGACAGTCGCGGTGGCGACCGCGGTGGGTTCCGTGGCCGTGACGACCGTGGGGGACGTGGACCCCGGCGCGACGACCGGGGCGGGCGGCCCGGTGGTTTCCACGGACGTGACGACCGGCAGGGCGGCGGTGGCCGGTTCCGCGAGGAGCGGGACCGTGACCGTGAGCCGATCAAGCGCCTGCCGATCCCCGAGGAGGTCACGGGCGACGAGATCGACAAGGACGTAAGGCAGGAGCTCCAGAGCCTGCCCAAGACGCTCGCGGAGGACGTCGCCAGGAACCTGGTGATGGTCGCGCGGCTGCTCGACGAGGACCCGGAGGCGGCGTACGCCTACTCCAAGGTGGCCCTGCGTCTGGCGTCCCGCGTCGCCGCCGTACGGGAGGCGGGCGGGTTCGCCGCGTACGCCAACCAGAAGTACAGCGAGGCGCTGGCCGAGTTCCGGGCCGCGCGGCGGATGACCGGCTCTGTCGAGTTGTGGCCGGTCATGGCCGACTGCGAGCGGGGGCTCGGCCGGCCGGAGAAGGCGCTCGACATGGCAGGCACCCCCGAGGTGCACAAGCTGGACAAGGCAGGTCAGGTCGAGATGCGGCTCGTCGCGGCCGGCGCCCGGCGTGACATGGGGCAGCTGGACGCGGCCATCGTGACGCTGCAGAGCCCCGAGCTGGCCTCCAACTCCGTACAGCCCTGGACCGCCCGTCTGCGGTACGCGTACGCCGACGCCCTGCTGGCCGCCGGCCGGGAACGGGAGGCGCGGGAGTGGTTCGCCAAGGCCGTGGAGTCCGACCGGGACGGCAGCACGGACGCCTCCGACCGGCTCGCCGAGCTGGATGGCGTCGAGTTCGTGGACGCCCTGGACGAGGGTGAGGGCGACAGTGACGTCGTGAGCCCTGCCGCCGATGTCGCGGACGAGGGCGAAGACCGGAACGCCGACGCCGACGGCGAGGGCGAGAAGGACTGACGTCCATGACGTGACGACGAAGGGGCGGGACCGGCACCACGGTCCCGCCCCTTCGTCGTGCCGTGTCACAGGTTCAGCGTGCGCAGCACCAGGCCCGAGGCCGGCTTCGGGCCGAAGGACGTCGACTTGCGGGGCATCGTGACGCCCTGCTGGGCCAGCTCGCGGACGACCTCCTCGCGCACCGGGTGCATCAGTACCGCCGTGCCGCCGTCGTGTTCTGCCTTCTCGACGGTGGCCGCCGTGTCGTGGATGTAGGAGATGTGGGCGGCGGAGTCGTCCGGGACGTTCCAGACGTGGGCGAGGAGCGTGGTGTGCAGGACCGTGGCGTCCAGGGTGCGCCAGGCCTCGGGCCGGTCGGTGGGGACCGTACGGGCCAGCAGGCCGGGATCCGGCCGGTCGACGAGGTGGAACGCGCCGTCACCGGCGAGCAGGAAGGCGTTGCCCGCCTCGGCCGCCCTCGCCAGGGCGTCCATGGACTCCGCCAGGGGTGTGTCGAGGCGACGGACGCGGGCGTGGCCGTCCAGGGCGACTACGGCGTCGCGCACCGGGAGGTCGTGCAGCAGGCGGTGGATGGCGCGGACGCGGAGTGGGTAGCGGGCCGTGTCGACGAGAAGGACGAGGCCGTGCTCCCAGGGGCTGGGGGAGGAGTGCTCCGCGCGGAGCGTGCGGTAGGTCGCCCAGCGGTGGTGGCCGTCGGCGATGAGGGCCTGGTGCCGGGCCAGTTCGGACCGGACGCGGTCCAGTTCGGCGAGATCGGTCACCGACCACAGCCGGTGGCGGAAGCCGTCCTCCGTGGTCGTCTCGAGGAGCGGCGGTTGCTCGGCGGTGCGCTCCACGAGACTGGTCGTGGCCGTCGTGGCCGTCGTGGCGCCGTCGCCGCGGTAGGTGAGGAGCAGGGGTTCGAGGTTCGCCGAGGTGGCCCGCATGAGCGCCGCGCGGTCGGCGACGACGTGGGGCATGACGTCCTCGTGCGGCAGGACGACCTGCTCCGAGGGGTCCGAGACGCGCAGGGCGCCGATGATGCCGCGTTGCAGCAGGCCTTCGCCGTCGCGTTGTTCGTAGACGTACAGACCCGGTTCGGGATCGGCGGTCAGGACGCCCTCCGCCATCCAGCGCCGCAGGGTGCGGGCGGCCTGGTCGTTGCGCGCCTCGGGGGTCGCGGCCTGGGGAAGGATCAGGCGGACGATGTTGTGCGGGTCGGCCGACTCGAGGTGGAGCAGGCCGTCGGGTCGGACCACGACGTCGTAGGGCGGGGACGTCACGGCGGCCAGACTGCCGACCCGGTCCGGGTCGTAGCGGAGGCCTCGGAACGGGGTGAGTTCCAGGCCCCGGCGCGCCGTTGCTTCCGGGGGACCTGCAGTGTTCATCCCGGCATCGTACGTGTGTCAGCGGCATGGGGGATGATCGGGGGAAAGCCGTCGAACGAGGAGCGATGCCAGATGAGCCGGAGCGTCAGGACGAGGCCCGAGGGCAGTGGGCGGGGCCTGAGCGAGGCGTACGACACGGCGCTGCTCGACCTGGACGGCGTGGTGTACGCAGGGGGGAAGGCGATCACTCACGCGGTCGACTCGCTCACCACGGCCCACGCGGGCGGCATGCGTCTGGCGTACGTCACGAACAACGCGCTCCGGACTCCCGACGCGGTGGCCGAGCACCTGACCGAGCTGGGTATACCGACGGGTGCCGACGACGTCATCACATCGGCACAGGCGGTGGCCCGGCTGATCGCCGAGCAGGTGCCGTCGGGCGCGCGGGTGCTGGTGATCGGCGGTGATGGGCTGCGGGTGGCGCTGCGCGAGCGCGGCCTGGAGCCGGTGGAGTCGGCCGAGGACGATCCGGCGGCGGTGGTGCAGGGGTTCGGCGGGCCGGAGCTGCCGTGGGGGCGGTTCGCGGAGGCCTGCTACGCGATCGCGCGCGGCGTGCCCTGGTACGCCTCCAACACCGACCTGACGATCCCGGGCGCCCGGGGCATCGCACCGGGCAACGGGGCGGCGGTGGAGGTCGTACGGATCGCCACCGGTGCGGATCCGCAGGTCGCGGGGAAGCCGTTGCCTCCCATGCACCGAGAGACGATCCTGCGTACCGGGGCGCAGCGGCCGTTGGTGGTGGGCGACCGGCTGGACACGGACATCGAGGGCGCGTTCAACGGGGAGGTCGACTCGCTGCTCGTCCTGACCGGCGTGACCGACGGGGCGCAGCTGCTGGCGGCGCCGCCGCAGCACCGGCCGACGTTTGTCGACGCCGATCTGCGCGGGTTGCTGACCGGGCAGCCGGAGGTCACGGGCGAAGGAGACGGGAGCGGGGGGTTCCGCTGCGGCGGTTGGAAGGCCACGGCGGGGGAGGAGCGGCTGGAACTGGAGGGCGACGGCGCTGCGCTCGACGGCTTGCGTGCGCTGTGCGCGGCGGCCTGGACCGCGGGCGGGGAGGCAGGGTGCGAGCTGGACTCGGGGAAGGCGTTGGCACGACTGGGGTTGTGAGCCGCTGTGTGGGGAAGAAGCCCGGCCGCGGGTACCGGGAGGCGATCCTCAGGACGTCCTGAGTGACGTCCTCGTCCCTGTTCTCAAGACGCCCCCAGGTCAGGGACGACCTCAGCGACATCCTCAGGACTGGGAAGATCCTCGGGATCGTGATCGATTGGCAGGGTAGGCTAACCTAACCGGGTGTTGGTCGACAGTCCCCCCGAACAGCGCGCGGAGACCGCCCCCGCGCCGCCCCCGAAGCGCCGCGTCCTACGTGCCGTCGGGCTGCCCGTATCCGCCGCGGCCCTGGTGCTCATCGCGTTGACGAGCATCGCGATCGGCGCGAAGGACCTGTCCCTGGCGCAGGTCTGGCACGGCCTGTTCCACGACTCGGGCACGTATGGCGACGTCGTGGTGGGCGAGCGGCTGTCGCGGACCGTGCTCGGCCTGCTCGCCGGTGCCGCGCTCGGTCTCGCGGGAGCCGTGCTGCAGGCGCTCACCCGCAATCCGCTGGCCGACCCCGGTCTGCTCGGCATCAACGCGGGTGCCTCGGCGGCGGTCGTCACGGCCATCACCTTCTTCGGCGTCACCTCGCTGACCGGGTACGTGTGGTTCGCCTTCGCCGGCGCGGCGGGGGTCGGCGCGCTGGTCTGGTTCCTGGGAGGCAGCCGGGGGGCCACTCCGGTGCGGCTGGTGCTGGCCGGCACCGCGATCAGCGCCGCGCTCTTCGGCTACCTCCAGGCCGTGATGATCATGGACGACGCGGCGCTGGGCAGGATGCGCTTCTGGACGGTCGGTTCGCTCTCCTCGGCGACCGACGACACCATCGTGGAGGTGCTGCCGTTCTTCGTGGCGGGCACCGTCCTCGCCCTCGCGCTCGCCCGGCCGCTCAACGCCATGGAGATGGGTGACGACACCGCCAGGGCCCTCGGCGCCCACCTGAACCGCACCCGGGCACTGTCCATGCTCGCCGCGACCGTGCTGTGCGGGGCCGCGACCGCCGCCTGCGGGCCGATCGTGTTCGTCGGGCTGATGGTGCCGCACATCGTCCGCTCCTTCACCGGGCCCGACATGCGCTGGATCCTGCCGTACGCGGCGATCCTGTCGCCCGTGCTGCTGCTGGGCGCGGACGTCCTCGGCCGGATCGTCGCACGGCCCTCGGAGCTCCAGGTCGGCATCGTCACCGCCGTCCTGGGCGGGCCGGTCTTCATCTATCTCGTACGACGGCGGAGGACGGCCCAGCTGTGAAAACCGGGAAGACCGTGAAGAACGGGAAGACCGTGAAGACCACCCGAGCCGTGCGGAGCCCGGGCGGGCTCTCGTTCCGTCTCGACGTCCGGACCGTGGTCGTCGTCGTCCTGCTGCTGGCCGTCGCCCTCGCCGCGAGCGTGGTGCTGATCGGCACCGGCGACTTCCCGATACCGGCCGGCGACGTGCTGAAGACCCTGGCCGGTGAGGGCAACGCGGGCCAGGAATTCATCGTCAACGAACTGCGGCTGCCACGGGTCCTGGTCGGACTGCTGGTCGGCGCCGCGCTCGGGGTGGGCGGTGCGCTGTTCCAGGCCATCTCGCGCAACCCGCTCGGCAGCCCGGACGTGCTCGGCCTCGGGCAGGGCGCGACGGCCGGCGCCCTCACCATGATCGTCCTGTTCTCCGGCAGCTCGGCCCAGGTCACCGTCGGCGCCCTCGTGGGCGGCCTGGTGACCGGCCTCGCCATCTACCTGCTCGCCTGGAAGCGGGGCGTGCACGGTTACCGGCTGGTCCTGGTCGGCATCGGCATGTCCGCGATCGTCACGGCGGTCAACGGCTATCTGCTGACCCGGGCCGACATCGTCGACGCCTCCCGTGCCGTGGTCTGGATGACCGGCTCCCTCAACGGCCGCGACTGGGACCAGGTCTGGCCCCTGCTCGCGCTGTGCGCGGTGCTCGTCCCGCTCGTCGTCACCAACGGACGGGCGCTGCGGATGATGGAGATGGGCGACGACATCTCGTACGCCCTCGGAGTGCGTGTCGAGCGTGTACGGGCGCTGCTCATGGTGGCCGCCGTGCTGCTCACCGCCGCCGCCACCGCCGCCGCGGGGCCGGTCAGCTTCGTCGCGCTCACCGCACCGCAGCTCGCCCGGCGCCTGACCCGTTCGCCGGGCCCCAACCTGCTGCCGTCCCTCTGCATGGGCGCCGCCCTGCTGGTCAGCGCCGACTGGATCTCGCAGCGGGCCTTCGGAGCCGACCAGCTGCCCGTCGGTGTGGTCACCGGCGTGCTCGGCGGCGTCTATCTGCTGTGGCTGCTGGTCACGGAGCGGAAGGCGGGCCGGATATGAGAGCCAGAGCCGGTGTCCGCAGCGGGCAGAACAACCAAAGGAGCAACGTGAACCGCCTGACCGCCGAGAACGTCACCCTCGCCTACGACCAGCGTGTCATCGCGGACAAGCTGTCGGTGGAGATACCCGACAACTCCTTCACCGTCATCGTCGGCCCCAACGCGTGCGGCAAGTCCACCCTGCTGCGGGCCCTGTCGCGGATGCTCAAGCCCACCCAGGGCCGGGTGCTCCTCGACGGGTCGGCCATCCAGTCGATGCCCGCCAAACACGTCGCGCGGACCCTCGGCCTGCTGCCGCAGTCCTCCATCGCGCCCGACGGGATCACCGTCGGCGACCTCGTCGGCCGGGGCCGCTACCCGCACCAGGGGCTCCTGCGCCAGTGGTCGACCGAGGACGAGCGGGTCGTCCAGGAGTCGATGGCCCAGACCGGCATCTCCGACCTCGCCGAGCGCTACGTCGACGAACTCTCCGGCGGCCAGCGCCAGCGCGTGTGGATCGCCATGGCGCTCGCCCAGCAGACCCCGCTGCTGCTGCTCGACGAGCCGACGACGTACCTGGACATCCAGCACCAGATCGACGTCCTCGACCTGTGCGCGGAACTCCACGAGGAGCAGGGCCGCACGCTCGTGGCCGTCCTGCACGACCTCAATCACGCAGCCCGTTACGCCACCCACCTCATCGCCCTGCGCGACGGCGAGATCATCGCCGAGGGCGCGCCGAAGGACATCGTCACGGCCGGACTCGTCGAGCGCGTCTTCGGGCTTCGCTGCCAGGTCATCGACGATCCGGAGACGGGTACGCCGCTGGTGGTGCCGGCCGCGCGCAAGGCACGGGGCGCGGGCGACGCACAGCTTCGGAAGGCGGACGGGACGGCGGGCGAGAAGGAGACCGAGGCGGCGAACGGGACGGTCGGCGAGAAGGTGGCGGCTAGAGAAGCTTCCTGAGGCGGAAGAGGTCACGCAGGCCCGCCTCCAGCTTCACTCGGCCCGAACCCCATGCCTTGGCGAAGTTCAGTTCGCCGGCGACCAGGGCCACCAGGTCGTCGCCGGTCATCGCCAGTCTGATCTCGGCCTTCTCGCGCGGCGGCCCCTCAAGGGTCTCGCGCACGTCGATGCGGCCGTCCGCCATGCGTCCGGAGAAGGTGACGTCCAGATCGGTGATGTGACAGCTCACCGAGCGGTCCAGCTCGGTGGCCGACCGCACGTTCCCTTCGGCGCCCCGCATGCTGTCCGAGAGCTTTTCGAGTGCGGCGCGGCACTCCTCAGTCGTCGCCATCGGGACCGACCGTACCCCAGCCGCACGCGGTAGCGTCGGGGCATGAGCGACGCAGTACCGGAGCCCGGGGAGGCGGAGGAGGCGCGGTCGGCGTACGAGCCCGCCGCGTCCGCCCCCCTGGGCGTTCCCCGCGCCCCCACCGGAAACGCCGAGGTGGACGGCAGGCTGACGCGGCTGGCCGACGCCGACCACCTGGCCACGGACGGACACGTCGAGGTGTACGAGGATGTACACCGGGGGCTGCGCGACGCGCTCACCGCGCTCGACGCCCGCCCGGGACCTCCGGTGCCCCCACGACCCCACGAAAACAGGAGCTGAACCGAACGTGGCAGGAGTCGCACGCCGCCGTCTCGACGCGGAGCTGGTCCGCCGCAAGCTGGCGCGCTCGCGCGAGCACGCGAGCCAGCTGATCGCCGCCGGGCGGGTCACCGTCGGCAAGACCGTCGCGACCAAGCCGGCCACGCAGGTGGAGACCGCCGCCGCGCTCGTGGTGACCACCGACGACAGCGATCCCGACTACGTCTCGCGCGGCGGCCACAAGCTGGCCGGTGCCCTGTCGGCGTTCGTCCCGCAGGGGCTCGTCGTGGAGGGGCGGCGGGCGCTGGACGCCGGGGCCTCCACCGGAGGCTTCACCGACGTACTGCTGCGCTCGGGCGCCGCGCACGTCGTGGCCGTCGACGTCGGATACGGACAACTCGCCTGGTCTCTCCAGCAGGACGAACGCGTCACCGTCAGGGACCGTACGAACGTACGCGAACTGACTCCGGAGGCGATCGACGGGGAGCCCGTGGACCTTGTCGTGGGGGATCTGTCCTTCATCCCGCTCGGACTGGTGCTGCCCGCGCTGGTGCGGTGCGCACGGCCGGACGCCGACCTGGTGATGATGGTGAAGCCGCAGTTCGAGGTGGGGAAGGAGCGGCTGGGCAGCGGGGGAGTGGTACGCAGCGCTCAGCTGCGGGCCGAGGCCGTGCGGACGGTCGCCCACAGGGCCTGGGAACTGGGGCTCGGGGTGAAGGGGGTCACGGCCAGTCCGCTGCCCGGTCCCTCCGGGAACGTCGAGTATTTTCTGTGGCTGCGGGCCGGGGCCGAGGCACTGGACCCGGCTGACGTTGACCGTGCAGTGGCGGAGGGGCCGAGTTGACACAGAACCGAGCGCGTACTGTTTTCCTGCTCGCCCACACCGGGCGTCCCGCGGCCATCCGCAGTGCGGAGCTCGTGGTCAAGGGGCTGCTGCACGCCGGGATCGGCGTGCGTGTCCTGGAGGCCGAGGCGCGTGATCTGCCGCTGCCGCAAGAGGTGGAGCTGGTCGGGGAGGCCACCACGCAGTGCCTCGACGGGTGCGAGCTGCTCATCGTGCTCGGCGGTGACGGGACGCTGCTGCGCGGCGCGGAGTTCGCCCGCGCCTCCGGGGTCCCGATGCTCGGCGTCAACCTCGGCCGGGTCGGTTTCCTGGCGGAGGCCGAGCGAGACGACCTCGACAAGGTCGTCGACCGGGTGGTGAACCGGGCGTACGAGGTCGAGGAGCGGATGACCGTCGACGTCGTCGTGCACCGCAACGGCGACATCGTGCACACCGACTGGGCGCTGAACGAGGCCGCCGTGCAGAAGGCCGGTGCCGAGAAGCTGCTCGAGGTCGTGCTGGAGATCGACGGCCGGCCGGTGACGGGATTCGGCTGCGACGGCATCGTGCTCTCGACGCCCACCGGGTCGACGGCGTACGCCTTCTCGGCGGGGGGGCCGGTGGTGTGGCCCGAGGTCGAGGCGCTGCTGATGGTGCCGATCAGTGCGCACGCGCTGTTCGCGAAGCCACTGGTGACCTCGCCGGACTCGGTGCTCGTGGTGGAGATGCTGCCGCACATTCCGCCGGGAGTGCTGTGGTGCGACGGGCGGCGGACGGTGGAGCTGCCGCCGGGGGCGCGGGTGGAGGTTCGGCGGGGGGCGGTGCCGGTGCGGCTGGCCCGGCTGCACCATGCGTCGTTCACGGACCGGCTGGTGGCCAAGTTCGCGTTGCCGGTGTCCGGGTGGCGGGGCGCTCCGCACTAGCGGACTCGATGGGGTGGTTCGCCACCTCGCGGGCCGCGGGTGCGTCGTGGCTGGTCGCGCCCCGCGGCGCAGCCGCCATCAGCACAGTCCCGAGCCCCTGAGGGCGTGCACTCCCCGGGGTGACACAGGCGGCCTGTGTGCGCTTCCCCGCTCGGACCTCGTAAGGTCGTGTCCGTGCTTGAGGAGATGCGGATACGGTCGCTCGGAGTCATCGACGACGCCGTGGTCGAGCTGTCGCCCGGGTTCACCGCTGTCACCGGTGAGACGGGTGCCGGCAAGACGATGGTGGTCACCAGCCTGGGCCTGCTGCTGGGCGGACGCGCGGACGCGGCGCTCGTACGGATCGGCGCGAAGAACGCGGTCGTCGAGGGACGGATCTCCGTGCCCGGGGACGCCGCGGTCGCCGTCCGGGCCGAGGAGGCCGGGGCCGAGCTGGACGACGGGGCGCTGCTGATCAGCCGTACCGTTTCCGCCGAGGGGCGGTCGCGCGCGCACCTGGGCGGGCGGTCCGTGCCCGTGGGGATACTCGCCGAGCTGGCCGACGAACTGGTGGCCGTGCACGGGCAGACCGACCAGCAGGGGCTGCTCAAACTGTCCCGGCAGCGGCAGGCGCTGGACCGGTACGCGGGCGACGCGGTCGCCGGACCGCTCGCCAAGTACGCCGAGGCGTACCGGCGGCTGCGGGCCGTCGCCACGGAGCTGGACGAGATCACCACGCGCGCGCGTGAGCGCGCCCAGGAAGCCGACCTGCTGCGCTACGGCCTCGACGAGGTCGCGGCCGTCGAGCCGCGTCCCGGTGAGGACGCCGAGCTGGCGGAGGAGGCGGAGCGACTGGGCAACGCCGAGGCACTCGCGTCGGCGGCCACGGCCGCGCACGCCGCCCTGGCGGGCAATCCGGAGGACCTCGAGGTGGTGGACGCCGCGACGCTCGTCGCGGGCGCTCAGCGGGCCCTGGACGCCGTACGGTCGCACGATCCGGCGCTGGCCGCGCTCGCCGAGCGGATCGGTGAGGTCGGGATCCTGCTGCGCGACGTGGCCGGGGAGCTGGCGGGGTACGCCGACGACCTGGACGCCGACCCGCTGCGGCTCTCGGCGGTCGAGGAGCGCCGGGCCGCGCTCACGGCGCTGACGCGGAAATACGGCGAGGACGTCAGCGCCGTGCTGACCTGGGCCGAACAGAGCGTCGCGCGGCTGACCGAGCTGGACGGCGACGACGAGCGGATCGGCGAGCTGACCGCCGAGCGGGATGCGCTCCGCGCGGATCTGAGCGGGCTGGCGCAGGCGCTGACGGACGCGCGCACGGAGGCGGCCGAGCGGTTCGCGGCTGCGGTCACCGCCGAGCTGGCCTCGCTCGCGATGCCCCACGCGCGCGTATCGTTCGCGATCCGGCAGGCCGAGGACCCGGAGGGCGTGGAGGTCGGTGGACGCACGGTCGCGTACGGGCCCTCGGGCGCCGACGAGGTCGAGCTGCTGCTCGCCCCGCATCCGGGCGCGCCGCCGCGGCCGATCGCCAAGGGCGCGTCCGGCGGTGAGCTGTCGCGCGTGATGCTGGCCGTGGAGGTCGTGTTCGCGGGTACGGACCCGGTGCCGACGTACCTCTTCGACGAGGTCGACGCCGGTGTCGGCGGCAAGGCGGCGGTGGAGATCGGGCGGCGCCTGGCGCGGCTCGCGAAGAGCGCGCAGGTCGTGGTCGTCACGCATCTGCCGCAGGTGGCCGCGTTCGCCGACCGGCAGCTGCTGGTGGAAAAGACGAACGACGGGTCGGTGACCCGGTCCGGCGTGAAGGTGCTGGAGGGCGAGGAGCGGATCCGGGAGCTGTCCCGGATGCTGGCCGGCCAGGAGGACTCGGAGACGGCCCGCGCCCACGCGGAGGAACTGCTCGAGACGGCCAGGGCGGACGCGTAGGGGGTCCTGTCCGGCCTGCCCGGCCACGACACGGCAACCGGTGCGGAACCGGTTCGCCGCCGGTGCGATGCCGGGAAGGCGTCCGGTGCGATGCCGTGCGGGCGTTCCAGGGAGGGGACTCGCCGGGGTCCCGTAGGGTGGCCCGATGATCGAGCGCGCCCGCCGGACCGGCTCCTCCTTCGCCCTCGCCGCCGCCCTCGCGCGGACGGGCCTGACCGTGCTGCGCGCCACGGCGCCGGGCGGCCGGGAACGCTGGGAGCGCAAGAACCACGCCGGACGTACCGTGGACCTCTACACCGGGCCCGCGTGCGCCGTGGCGGCGGCGGTGGGGGCGGCGAGGGTACGGCCCGCCGCCGGGTTCGCCGTGCTCGCCGCCGGGGCCTGCGGGGCCTACGACGACGAGATGGGCGCCGAGGGCCCCCGGCGTGGGTTCCGGGCGCATCTGGCGGCGCTGCGGAACGGCGAGGTCACCAGCGGGGCGGTGAAGCTGCTCGGCATCTCCGCGGCCGGGCTCGCCGTCGGCGCGGTGATGAAGGAACGGCCGCTGGACAAGGTGCTCGCGGGCGTCGTCGTCGCCGGCGCCGCGCACTTCGTCAACCTCGTGGACGTACGCCCGGGCCGGGCAGGAGCGTCGGTCCTCGCGCTCGGGGGACCGGGACCTCCGCGGCCGCACTGCCCGACGACCTCGCCGAGCGCACGATGCTCGGGGACGCGGGAGCACACGCACCGGGCGCGGCCCTGGGCGTCGCGGTGGTGGCCGGGAACGGCCGGGCGGGACTCGCCGCGCACACGGTGGCACTCGTGGCCGCGGCGGTGTACGGGGAGAAGGTGAGCGAAACGGCACGCTCACTCGTGTGAGTGAACTGGCCCTGTTCCGTTGCCCGGCGGTCCCCTTTCGTGAGGGCTATCGTTCCCGGAACACCCGTACGGCCTGGCATCCTTGACGGAGCAGCGCGCAGGAAACCGCGCGGCGCGTCCTCCCCGCACCATCCTTCTGTACGTTCTTCGTGACCGTCCCCCGCCGAACCAGGAGTCCCCGGCCACGTGACCCCCGTGAGCAGCCACTCGCCGCACGGCCAGTCGCCGCTGCGCACCGTGCAGGTGCTGGGCGGCGGCAACGCCGGCAGCAGCGCCCACGTGCGCTCCCTGGCCGCGGGGCTCGTCGCACGGGGCGTGAAGGTGACGGTGTGCGCTCCCTGCGATGCGGAACGCACCTACGACTTCACGGGTGCCGGAGCGGGCCACGTGCACGTGCCGCGCAGCAGCGATCCCGTCTCCGTCGCCGCGCTGCGCGCGGTGTGCACGGACGCCGATCTGGTGCACGCGCACGGGCTGCACGCCTCCTTCCGCGCCGCGCTGGCCCTCGGCGGACGCCGGGTCCGCACTCCGCTGGTCGTCACCTGGCACGACCGGGTCCATGCCGAAGGAGCACGCGCCCAACTGCTGCGCGTGCTGGAACGACGGGTGATGAAGGCCGCCACCGTAGTGCTCGGCGCGACCTCCGAGCTGGTCGACCGGGCGCGGCGGACGGGCGCGCGGGACGCCCGGCTCGGCCCCGTCGCGCTCCCCGCCCGACCCTGCCCGCCGGCCGAGCCCGACGACCCGGAGCTGCGGCGTCCCAAGATTCGGGCCGAACTCGGCGCCACCGCACGCCCGTTGCTGATCTCGGTCGGCTCCCTGGAGCGGCACCGGGGGTACGACGTCCTGCTCGACGCCGCGCGTGTGTGGCGCCGCCTCGACCCGGTCCCCCTGGTCGTCGTCGCAGGGGAGGGCCCCTTGCGCGGAGAGTTGCAGCGACGGATCGAGGCCGAGGAGCTGCCGGTGGTGCTCGCCGGCAGCCGCGACGACATCACCGAGCTGCTGGGGGCGGCCGACCTCGCCCTGCTGCCCAGCCGCCGGGAGGCGCGCTCCGTCCTCGCCCAGGAGGCCCTCCACGCGCGTGTGCCGCTCGTCGCGAGCGATGTGGGCGGCATCCCCGAACTCGTCGGCGGCGCCGCCGAACTGGTCCCGCCGGGGAACGCGGAGGCGCTCGCCGACGCCGTCGTCCGGCTGCTCGCCGACCCCGGACGGCGCGAGGCGCTGAGGGACGAGGGTGTACGGCAGGCGGCCACCTGGCCGACCGAGGACGACACCGTCGCCCAGGTCCTCAGTGTCTACGACGAGTTGACGCAGCCCACGCCGCTGCTCTGAGCACGCCACTCTGAGCACGCCACTCCGAGCACGCCACTCCGAGCGTGCCGTCTCACGGCACGTGGCGGCGCGCCCGCAGGGCCAGGCTCAACGCCAGGACGGTCTGCGGGTCGTCGAGGTCCGTGCCCAGCAACTCCCCGATCCTCGCCAGCCGGTTGTACAGCGTCTGCCGGTTGAGGTGGAGTTCGCGCGCCGCCTCCGCCTTGCGGCCCGCGTGCGCCAGATACGTCTGGAGAGTGGGCAGCAGGGTCGGCTTGGAGCGGTTGTCGTGGTCGAGCAGGGGGCCGATCGCCCGGTCCACGAAGGCCGCGAGATCCGGATGGTCGCGCAGCCGCCACAGCAGCAGGTCGATGTCGAGGCGCCGGGCGTCGTACCAGGGCCGGTCGATGAGGCCCTGGGCCGCGGTCGCCGTCTCCGCCGCGTGTCTGAGGCCCGCCGACGCCGCCGCCCAGCCGCCGGTCACCCCGACGACCACGACGGGCGGCTGCGCCCCCGGCTGTCGCATGCCGGCCCGCTCCGCGCCCGCCCGCAGCGCCGCCGCGACCCGGTCCGCGACCGCGGCCCGCTCCGACTCCGTACGCAGGCCCAACAGGAGCGGCACCCGCCCCTCCACCGGCCGTACGCCCAGCAGGACCGGCACCCCCACCGACGCGAGCTCCTCGGCGACCGCGCGCGCCAGCACCGCCCAGCCGCCGTCGGCCGGGGACAGGGCGTCACCGAGGCGCATCACCACGGGGAGCAGCGGGCTGTCGCCCGGCTTGAAGCCCAGGACCCGGGCCTGCGCGGGGGCGTCCCGCGCCGTGATCCGGCCCTCGGCGAGATCGGAGAGGAAGTCGCCGCGCCCGCGCGCCGCCAGTTCCTCCTCCTGCCGTGCCTGCATCAGCACCACGGCGAGGATGCCGGCCGCCCGCTCCGCCGCCATCCGGTGCACCGGCGCGAGCGGGGACCGTACGGGCAGCAGGACGAGCCGTGCGCGTACCGACCCGGCGCCCGGGCCGCCGCCGGGCACGTCCACCAGGACCGAGCCCGCCGGAGGCGGGGCGTCCTTGTGCGGGCCGCGCAGCCCTTCCCACACCTGGAGCGGGTCCGCGCCCTGGGTGCCCGAGCCGGCGGCGTACAGCAGGCGGCCGTCGGTGGTCTCCAGGAAGACCGGGTTGTCGCCGAAGTCGGCCAGGATGCCGAGCACCTGGGGCACCCCGCCGCCGCCGAGGAGAGCCTCGGTGCACCGGCGGTGCACCTCCTCGGCCCGCTGGAGCAGCGCGTAGTGGCCGTTGACGATCTCGGTGTGGATCTCCTCGGTGACCGTCACGAACGGCACCTCGCGGTGCAGTTGGACCAGTGGCAGTCCGGCCGCGCGGGCCGTGTCCACGAGGGCCGCGGGAAGTCTCGCGAAACGCGGGCCGAGTTCCACGACGAGGGCCGCGATGCCGCGCTCGGCGAGGGCGCGGACGAAGGCGCGCTGCTCGGCGGGGCGGGTGCCGAGGCCGTAGCCCGTGGTGAGGAGGAGTTCGCCGCCCTTGAGGAGGGAGGCGATGTTGGGGACCTCGCCGGCGTGCACCCAGCGCACGGTGCGGTGCAGGAGGCCGGCGCCGGCGAGGACCTCCGGCAGGCCGCTGCGGAGGCCGGGGAGCTCCAGGGCGCGCTGCACGGTGATCCCCGAGGGCGGGGGCGCGCTGGGGGTGGTCATGCAGCGGACGGTACCCGCGGGGTGGGGGCGGGTACATCTCCGGTGCCCGGCGCCTTTGGCGTGCCCGGGGTGGGTTCGGGGTGTGTCGCGCGGCCCCGCGCTTACGGGGTGCCGCTGCGCCCACCCGTGCCGCTGGGGCGGCACGACCGCCCGCAGCTACGCGCGTGACTGCCCGCAGCGGCAGCGGGTGGCGGCTGCGGGCAGTCAGGTCCGTCAGCCTCCGTACGCCCCGCTCGCCGTCAGTCGCAGTGCCGTGTCGATCAGCGGTACGTGGCTGAAGGCCTGGGGAAAGTTGCCGACCTGGCGTTGGAGACGGGGGTCCCATTCCTCGGCCAGGAGGCCCAGGTCGTTGCGGAGGGAGAGGAGTTTCTCGAAGAGCCTGCGGGCCTCGTCCACGCGGCCGATCATCGCCAGGTCGTCGGCCATCCAGAACGAGCAGGCGAGGAAGGCGCCCTCGTCGCCGGGCAGGCCGTCGACGCCCTCGTTGCCGCCCTCCGTCGGGTAGCGCAGGATGAAGCCGTCCGACGTGGACAGCTCGCGCTGGATGGCCTCGATGGTGCCGATGACCCGCTTGTCGTCCGGCGGCAGGAAGCCCATCTGAGGGATCAGCAGCAGCGAGGCGTCCAGCTCCCGGGAGCCGTAGGACTGTGTGAAGGTGTTGCGTTCCTTGTCGTAGCCCTTCTCGCACACGTCCCGGTGGATGTCCTCTCGGAGCTGCTTCCAGCGCTCCAGCGGGCCGTCGGCGTCGCCGGACTCGATCAGCTTGATGGTGCGGTCCACGGCGACCCAGGCCATGACCTTGGAGTGCACGAAGTGACGGCGCGGGCCGCGCACCTCCCAGATGCCTTCGTCCGGCTCCTGCCAGTGGTCCTCCAGGTAGCGGATCAGCTTGATCTGGAGCACCGAGGCGTAGTCGTTGCGGGACAGACCCGTCATGTGGGCCAGGTGCAGGGCCTCGGTGACCTCGCCGTAGACATCCAGTTGGAGCTGGTGCGCGGCGCCGTTGCCGACCCGGACCGGTGTGGAGTTCTCGTAGCCGGGCAGCCAGTCCAGCTCCGCCTCGCCGAGCTCGCGCTCACCGGCGATGCCGTACATGATCTGCAGGTTCTCCGGGTCGCCGGCGACCGCGCGCAGCAGCCACTCGCGCCAGGCGCGGGCCTCCTCGCGGTAGCCGGTGCGCAGCAGCGAGGAGAGGGTGATCGCCGCGTCGCGCAGCCAGGTGTAGCGGTAGTCCCAGTTGCGGACGCCGCCGATGTCCTCCGGCAGGGAGGTGGTGGGCGCGGCGACGATGCCGCCGGTGGGGGCGTACGTCAGGGCTTTGAGTGTGATCAGGGAGCGGACCACGGCCTCCCGGTAGGGCCCGTGGTACGTGCAGTGCTCGACCCAGTCGCGCCAGAAGTCCTCCGTCGCCTCCAGGGACTGTTCCGGCTCCGGCAGCGGCGGCGGCTCCTTGTGCGAGGGCTCCCACGAGATGGTGAACGCGACCCGGTCACCCGGGGTGACCGTGAAGTCCGCGTACGTGGTGAGCGCCTTGCCGTAGGTCTCGGCCTCCGTGTCGAACCACACGGAGTCGGGGCCCGCGACGGCCACCGTACGGCCCTCGTGCTTGTGCACCCATGGGACCACGCGGCCGTAGCTGAACCGCATCCGCAGCTCCGAGCGCATCGGCACCCGGCCGGAGACGCCCTCCACGATCCGGATCACCTGCGGCGCGCCGTCGCGCGGCGGCATGAAATCGGTCACCCGGACCGTGCCGCGCGGAGTGTCCCACTCGGACTCCAGGATCAGTGAGTCGCCGCGGTAGGTCCGCCGGACCGCGGTGGGCGGTTCGGCGCCGGGGGCATGGGCGGGGCCCATCCGCCAGAAGCCGTGTTCCCCGGTGCCGAGCAGACCGGCGAAGATGGCATGCGAGTCGAAGCGGGGCAGGCACAGCCAGTCGACTGTGCCGTCCCGGCAGACCAGGGCGGCGGTCTGCATGTCTCCGATGAGTGCGTAGTCTTCGATGCGCCCGGCCACGTGCAACTCCAGTCGAACGGCCACGTCACCCCACATGGGGGCGGTCGCTGGTGCGGTCAAGGGGTGTGTCATGCGTCGTTGAGTCATGAAGCAAAGCAGCCGTTCGGCCACTAAGCCAAACGCTGCGCCGCACACGACAATTGTCGCCAACGCCGTGCCGCGAGCGACAGTTGTCGCCACGAACCGACGAGCCTTCGTTGTTCCGGTGCTGACGGGGCGGGGGTGGTGCCATGTCGCCGGGCGGGCTCGGCAGCGAACGTCCGAGCAGGATACGACGCACGTAGATGATCTGTGTGCCGCTCCGGACAACCCGGGTCCGCCGAAGACAACCCGAGTCCGCCGAAAGGGTGACCATCGCGTGCCGAAACGGTGAGCCGCGCGTCTGGGTCGCCGAGCGTGCGCGGAGGGTGGCCGGAAGCCGCAGCCCCGAGGCGCTGATACGCTGGTAGCCCGTGGACCGGTGGGAGAAGAACCCCGGAACCGCAGCGACGGCGCCGCCGACGAAAACCCGGGACGACCGGGTCGGACGACGAGCGCAGCGCACCCCAGACCGCGACCACGGGAGCCCCCTCTTGGCCATGCCGCCCTCTGTTTTCCGAAACAGCACAGCCTCGACGACCAAGCACATTTTCGTCACCGGGGGTGTCGCCTCCTCGCTCGGCAAGGGGCTTACCGCCTCCAGCCTCGGCATGCTGCTCAAGGCACGGGGTCTGCGCGTCGTGATGCAGAAGCTCGACCCGTACCTCAATGTCGACCCTGGCACGATGAACCCCTTCCAGCACGGTGAGGTGTTCGTCACCAACGACGGCGCCGAGACCGACCTGGACATCGGCCACTACGAGCGTTTCCTCGACCGCGACCTCGACGGCTCCGCCAACGTCACCACCGGCCAGGTGTACTCCACGGTGATCGCCAAGGAGCGGCGCGGCGAGTACCTGGGCGACACGGTCCAGGTCATCCCGCACATCACCAACGAGATCAAGCACCGCATCCGCCGCATGGCGACGGACGAGGTGGACGTCGTGATCACCGAGGTCGGCGGCACGGTCGGCGACATCGAGTCGCTGCCGTTCCTGGAGACCGTCCGCCAGGTGAGGCACGAGGTCGGCCGCGACAACGTCTTCGTCGTCCACATCTCGCTCCTGCCGTACATCGGTCCGTCCGGCGAGCTGAAGACGAAGCCGACCCAGCACTCGGTCGCGGCGCTGCGCAACATCGGTATCCAGCCGGACGCGATCGTGCTGCGCTGCGACCGCGAGGTGCCGACCGCGATCAAGCGCAAGATCTCCCTGATGTGCGACGTCGACGAGGCCGCCGTGGTGGCCTGCCCCGACGCCCGCTCGATCTACGACATCCCCAAGGTCATCCACACCGAGGGCCTGGACGCCTACGTGGTCCGCAAGCTGGACCTGCCGTTCCGCGACGTGGACTGGACGACCTGGGACGACCTGCTCGACCGCGTCCACAACCCCGACCACGAGATCACCATGGCCCTGGTCGGCAAGTACATCGACCTGCCCGACGCCTACCTGTCGGTGACCGAGGCGCTGCGCGCGGGCGGCTTCGCCAACAAGGCCCGCGTGAAGATCAAGTGGGTCACGTCCGACGACTGCAAGACCCCGGCCGGTGCCAAGGCACAGCTCGGTGACGTCGACGCGATCTGCATCCCGGGCGGTTTCGGCGACCGCGGTGTGCTGGGCAAGGTCGGCGCGATCAAGTACGCCCGCGAGAACAGGATCCCGCTCCTCGGCCTCTGCCTGGGCCTGCAGTGCATCGTGGTCGAGGCCGCGCGCAGCCTGGCCGGCATCACGGACGCCAACTCCACCGAGTTCGACCCGGCCACCGGCCACCCGGTCATCTCCACGATGGCCGAGCAGCTGGACATCGTGGCCGGTGAGGGCGACATGGGCGGCACCATGCGGCTCGGCATGTACCCGGCCAAGCTGGCCGAGGGCTCCATCGTGCGGGAGGTCTACGACGGCAAGGAGTACGTCGAGGAGCGGCACCGCCACCGCTACGAGGTGAACAACGCCTACCGCGCGGAGCTGGAGAAGAAGACGGGCATCGTCTTCTCGGGCACCTCGCCGGACGGCAAGCTCGTCGAGTACGTCGAGTACCCGCGCGACGTCCACCCCTACCTGGTCGCCACGCAGGCGCACCCGGAGCTGCGCTCGCGCCCGACCCGCCCGCACCCGCTCTTCGCCGGGCTGGTCAAGGCCGCGGTCGAGCGGAAGACGCGGAAGACGGCGAAGTAACACACCAGTTGTACGGTGGCCGGGGCGCGCGCATTCGACGGCGCGGGCCCCGGCTTTTCGCGTACGTCTGGAAGGGCAGGTCAGGCATGACGGGCAGCACGATCAAGGACATCCCCGAGGAGTGGGAGGTCCGGGGCACCCAGACACCCTTCCGGGGTAGGAAGACCTCCGTCCGCACGGATGACGTGGTCATGCCCGACGGTTCCGTGTCGGCCCGCGACTACCAGGTCCACCCCGGCTCCGTGGCCGTCCTCGCCCTGGACGGCGAGGGACGGGTCCTGGTCATCCGGCAGTACCGGCACCCCGTGCGCGAGAAGCTGTGGGAGATCCCGGCGGGTCTGCTCGACGTCCCCGGCGAGAACCCGCTGCACGCCGCGCAGCGCGAGCTGTACGAGGAGGCGCACGTCAAGGCCGAGGACTGGCGGGTGCTGACCGACGTCTACACCACCCCGGGCGGCTGCGACGAGGCCGTACGGATCTTCCTCGCCCGGAACCTGTCCGAGGTCGGGGGCGAGCGCTTCGAGGTCGAGGACGAAGAGGCCGACATGGAGCTGGCTCGGGTGCCCGTCGCGGACCTGGTCCGGGGCGTGCTCGCGGGCGAGCTGCACAACAACTGCCTGGTCGTGGGCGTGCTGTCGCTGGTCGCGGCGGAGCAGGGCGACGGGCTCGACACCCTCCGCCCCGCTCAGGCGCCGTGGCCGGCGCGCCCGTTCGAGGCCTGACCCACCCCCGGATCCGGCACGGTGTGACCATCGGTTGATCCGATCGAGGGATGTGCCCGCCGCGCTCCGCCGGGAACGTAGCAGAGCGTGAACTAGGCTCTGGAAACGCCCGAACCGGGGTTCCGGCGGGCGCCGGCGTGCGGTGGGATCGGGAGTGTGGCCCGTGACGGATCAGGCGGTGGACACGGACGGCGTACGGCTGTCGGGGGACCCTGCTGAGGAGAATCGGTTCCTGGGCCGCACCCGGGAGTTGAAGGAGCTGCGCGCCGACATCGAGCGTGCGGGCCTGGACACCCTTTCCGGCCGCAAGGCCCCCCGCGCACGCGTGCTGCTCATCGCGGGCCGGCCCGGCTCCGGCCGCACCGCGCTCGCCGAGGAGCTGGTCGCGCAGGTCGCGGACGGTTACCCCGACGGGGTGCTGCGCGTCCGGCTGAGCGAATCGGACGGCACCCGCGTGCCCGTCGGGCGGCTCGCCCGGGAACTGCTCACCGAGCTGGACGCGCCGGCCCCGCCCGGTGCCGGCGAGGAAGACCTCACCTGGGCCCTGCGCACCGCCCTCGCCGACCGCAAGGTCCTGCTCCTGCTCGACGACGCCGCCGACGCCGAGCAGGTCGACGCCCTGCTGCCGGACACCCCGGACTGCCTGGCCGTGGCCGTCGCCGGGGGTCCGCTGACCGGCATCGCCGACGTCCGCCCCTGCACGCTGGGGGGCCTGGACACCAAGTCCGCCGTGGAACTGCTGTCCCGCTACACCGGCTCGGTCCGCATCACCGTCGACCCCCGGGCCGCCGAGCAGCTGGTCGAGGTCTGCCAGGCCCAGCCCGCCGCGCTGACCCTGGCCGGCGGCTGGCTCGCCGCCCGCCCCCAGGCGGCCGTCGCCGACCTCGCCAAGCACGTGCACACGGAGGGTGACGAGGGGACGCCGCTCAGCCGAGTCTTCCGCCTCACCTACGCCTCGCTGCCCAGCACCGCCGCCCGGATACTGCGGCTGCTCTCCCTCGCCCCCGCCGGGATGGTCGACCCGCACACCGCCTCCGCGCTGGCCGGCTGCTCCGTGAACGGCGCCCGCACCACCCTGGACGACTTCGTCGCCCTCGGCATACTGCGCGCGGTCGACTCCCCGCTGCCCGAGTACCAGGTGCCCGGGTGCCTGCACGGCCGGCTGGCGGCCCTCGCCGAGACCCATGACCGGCCCGCCGAGCTCCAGCTCGCCCGCGCCCGCATGCTGGAGCGGACGGTACGGCTGCTCCAGTCCTGCCGGGCGGTCACCGAGACCGACAGCCCGCAGGCCCGCGAGAAGCTCCTCGGCATGCCGCGTGCCCTGCGTTTCCCGACGCCGAGGGCCGCCGCCGACTGGCTGCGGGTCCGCCGGCCGGCCCTGCTGGCAGCGGCCCGGCTCGCGGTCGCCGACGGGGAGCTGGACACCCTCGCCCGGAGGCTGCTGTCCCAGCTGGTGCGGGCCATGGTCGCGCACTTCGGCACCCAGGCGGCGGCACCCGACCTGTACGGCGTCCACCGCCTCGTCCTCGACGTGGCCGAGCGCCGTGAGCTGCCCCGGGAGAAGGCGGCGGCGCTGCTGAACCTGGCCGACCTGGACGCCCGCACCGGCCGTACCGCCGAGGCGCTGGTGCGCTACCGTGCCGCGCTGGACGCCGGACGCGAGGCGAACGACCCGTACGCGACCGGCCGCGCGATGGAATCCGTGGGCGGCGCCCACCTGGAGCTCGGCGACTACGACCGGGCCGCCGACTGGTTCGGCCGGGCCCTCGCCCAGCGGCTCGCCCGCAGCGAGGGCGCCGACGCCGCCCGGGTCTACGGCCGCATCGCCACCGCCCACACCTACGCGGGCCGCTACGGCGAGGCGCTGCGGTGCTGGCGCGCCGCCGTCGCCGGGTACCGCAGGGCGGGCGACGTGGCCGCGCACGCGCGGGCGCTGAGCGAACTGGCCCGCGTCCAGGAGTACGCCGGACGTCCCGAGGAGTCGCTGCGCACCTGCCAGGAGGCCGTCGACTGGGCCCGCCGGGCCGACGACGGCCGGCTCCAGGCCGCCCTGCACCTGCGGCTGGCCGACACGCTCGATCGCCTCGGCGATCACACGGCGGCCGGCCTGCACCGGAGCACGGCGGATCACATGTTGAAGGAAGATCCTGTGGAAGCCTGTGAAATCCGCGGCGCATCATCCGAAGATTGATGCTTTGAAAGGCTGGACAGAGGGAACACCTTCATTAGACTGGCTCTGCCGCACGTTCTTGCGGTCTCTCCCGTTGTGCCCACGTGTGCGCGGGTATGTGTACCAATAGCCCCATCCTCTGAGCCAAGGACCGTGATCGACGTGAAGGTCGGTATCCCCCGCGAGGTCAAGAACAACGAGTTCCGGGTGGCCATCACCCCCGCCGGCGTGCACGAGCTGGTGCGCCACGGTCACCAGGTCGTCATCGAGCGTGAGGCCGGTGTCGGCTCCTCGATCCCGGACGCCGAGTACGTCGCCGCCGGTGCGCGGATACTCGACACCGCCGACGAGGTCTGGGCCACCGCCGACCTGGTGCTGAAGGTCAAGGAGCCGGTCGCGGAGGAGTACCACCGCCTCCGCAAGGACCAGACGCTCTTCACCTACCTGCACCTGGCCGCATCCAAGGAGTGCACGGACGCGCTCGTCGAGTCCGGCACCACCGCGATCGCCTACGAGACGGTCGAACTGCCCAGCCGCGCGCTACCGCTGCTGGCTCCGATGTCCGAGGTCGCGGGTCGGCTGGCCCCCCAGGTCGGCGCCTACCACCTGATGGCCGCCAACGGCGGCCGCGGTGTGCTGCCGGGCGGCGTCCCCGGTGTGCTGGCGGGCAGGGCCGTCGTCATCGGCGGCGGCGTCTCCGGCTGGAACGCGGCGCAGATCGCCATCGGTATGGGCTTCCACGTGACCCTGCTCGACAAGGACATCAACAAGCTCAAGGAAGCCGACAGGGTCTTCGGCACGAAGATCCAGACCGTCGTCTCCAACGCCTTCGAGCTGGAGAAGGCCTGCCTGGAGGCGGACCTGGTGATCGGCGCCGTGCTGATCCCGGGCGCCAAGGCGCCGAAGCTGGTCACCAACGACCTGGTGTCCCGGATGAAGCCCGGGAGTGTTCTTGTCGACATCGCGATCGACCAGGGCGGCTGCTTCGAGGACTCCCACCCGACCACGCACGCCGAACCGACCTTCCCGGTCCACAACTCGGTCTTCTACTGCGTCGCCAACATGCCCGGCGCGGTGCCGAACACCTCCACCTACGCGCTGACCAACGCCACGCTGCCGTACATCGTGGAGCTGGCGAACCGCGGCTGGGCCGAGGCGCTGCGCCGCGACCCCGCGCTGGCCAAGGGTCTCAACACCCATGACGGCAAGGTCGTTCACAAGGAGGTCGCCCAGGCGCACGGCCTGGAGCACGTTGAGTTGGCCTCCCTGCTCGCCTGAGGCTCCGCACGAGCCACCCTCGGCCGTCGGCCGTCGGTGACGGCCGGTAAGTCGGCTAAGTCACCGACAGGAAAAGGCGATACGTCAACAGCCGCCGTCAACCCGGCACACCCGGCCGGACCTTGCCCGACAAAGTCCGGCCGGGTGTGTGTATGGTCACTTTGCGATTCTCGGCCAACTCGCCTCGAACGTAACGCTTCAACCGATTCGCGCACCGGTGAAACCTGCTGTGCGACGGTCCTACGCCCTTGACAGAGGGGTGTTTTATCGCCGACACATCAGGCCGGGTCCGGCGGATTGTGTTGCTGCGGACGGCCGACACGCCATAGAGTCGCCGAACGTCGGCATGGTGCCACGCTGACCTGTCTAGAAGTTTCCTGGTCACCAAGGAGGTAAGACGACTTGTGAATGAGTCGACATTTACTCCCGGGGGTGGTCAACCAGGAATGCCTGCGCGGGTCCACAGCCCCGGGCGTCTCGAGGCTGTCGGCTCCGTCGCTGTACGCACCTTCGCAGCCCACCAGAGTCCGCAGGCAACTCAGACAGCACACATGAGTATGGATGGCCAACACGTGAACGCCATGGCCGGCAACGGAAGTGGCGCGTCCCGCAACCACTTCGCCGACTACGACGAACTGCCCGAGGGGCACTTCTACGACCCGGACGCGGAGTACGAGCCCGATCCCGAGTACGCCGCCACGCTCGCGCCCGACGCGGCCCGTCAGCGTCGTGAGCGCGTCGGTCCGACCGGGCGTCCGCTGCCCTACTTCCCGATCCCGGGCCCGCTGACCGATCACGGCCCCGCGAAGATCATCGCGATGTGCAACCAGAAGGGCGGCGTCGGCAAGACCACGTCGACCATCAACCTGGGTGCCGCGCTCGCCGAGTACGGACGCCGGGTGCTGCTCGTCGACTTCGACCCGCAGGGCGCGCTGTCGGTCGGTCTCGGCGTCAACCCGATGGAGCTCGACCTCACCGTCTACAACCTGCTCATGGAGCGGGGCATGGCGGCCGACGAGGTACTGCTGAAGACCGCGGTCCCCAACATGGACCTGCTGCCCAGCAACATCGACCTGTCGGCGGCCGAGGTGCAGCTGGTGAGCGAGGTCGCGCGCGAGTCCACGCTGCAGCGGGCGCTGAAGCCGCTGATGGACGACTACGACTACATCGTGATCGACTGCCAGCCCTCGCTCGGCCTGCTCACGGTCAACGCGCTGACGGCCGCGCACAAGGTGATCGTGCCGCTGGAGTGCGAGTTCTTCGCGCTGCGCGGTGTGGCGCTGCTGACCGAGACGATCGAGAAGGTCCAGGAGCGGCTCAACCCCGACCTGGAGCTCGACGGCATCCTCGCCACGATGTACGACTCGCGCACGGTGCACAGCCGAGAGGTGCTGGCGCGTGTCGTCGAGGCGTTCGACGACCACGTCTACCACACGGTCATCGGGCGCACGGTCCGCTTCCCGGAGACCACGGTCGCCGGTGAGCCGATCACCACGTACGCCTCCAACTCCGTCGGTGCCGCCGCCTACCGCCAGCTCGCCAGGGAGGTGCTCGCCCGGTGTCACGCCGAGTGAGTCTGCCGGGGGCCGACGAACTCTTCCGTACGACAGGGGGAACGGCGCTCCAGGCGTCCTCCCCGCGGCGACCGGCGGGCGGCGAAGCCCGGGTGCCGGCGCCGGCGGGGGAGAGCGACCAGGCCGCCGCCGAGGACGCGCCGCAGTCGGTGCCCGCGCAGGGCGGCGAGGGCACGGAGCACGCCGCGGCGGACGCGGAACCGGGCTCGGCGGGCGAGTCGCGCAGCCGGGGCGCGGAGCGCTCGGCGCGGGGCTCCGGGCCGGGTGCGGGCGCGCAGGAAGGTTCTGCCACTGCCCAGCCGCGCAAGCGCGGACGGTCCCCCTCGCGTCGCCCCAGCGGCCGTGAGCGCCACGACGAGAAGATCACCGTGTACGTGTCCGCCGAGGAGCTGATGGACCTGGAGCACGCCCGCCTGGTGCTCCGTGGCGAGCACGGACTGGCCGTCGACCGGGGCCGCATCGTCCGCGAGGCGGTCGCCGTGGTCCTCGCCGACCTGGAGACCCGCGGGGACGCCAGCATCCTCGTACGACGGCTGCGCGGACGGTAGCGATAGCCTGCGGGGGCCATGACCTCGAACGACACCCCCCGCCCCGACGCCCGGGCCGGCCGTCGGCGTGCGCTGGGGAGAGGACCGGGAGAGCGGGTGGCTCCGCCGGTTGCGCAGCGCCCCGAGGCGGCGCCGTCCGGCATCGAGTTCCCCGGGTCCGCGGTCGCGCGGGCGACGCCCGACGGGCCGCGGGAAGCGGCGGTTCCGGCGTCCTCGCCATGGGACGGCTCGATCCCCGAGGCGGCCTCGGGCGCCGCCACCGAGCCGGAGCCTGAGCAGTCCCGCCCGGAGGCCGGGCCGCGGGGGGAGCCGGACGCTCCGGCACCCTCTCGGCCCACGCCCGCGCCACAGCCGCCCACCACGGCGTCGGAGACCGTCGGGGCGGCGCCGGGACCGCCGGGAAGCGGGGCCGAGCGCCCGCCGGAGGCCGCGAAGGTGCCCGGCGGGCCCCCCGAGGGCGTGTCCGACGACGGCGGCGACGGTGTCTTCAAGGTGCGGCTCGCCAACTTCGAGGGCCCCTTCGACCTGCTCCTCCAGTTGATCTCCAAGCACAAGATGGACGTCACCGAGGTCGCCCTGTCCAAGGTGACCGACGAGTTCATGGCGCACATCCGGGCGAGGGGGCCGGACTGGGACCTCGACGAGACGACCGAGTTCCTGGTGGTCGCGGCCACGCTGCTCGACCTTAAGGCGGCCCGGCTGCTGCCCGCCGCCGAGGTCGAGGACGAGGCCGACCTGGCGCTGCTGGAGGCCCGCGACCTGCTCTTCGCGCGGCTGCTGCAGTACCGCGCGTACAAACAGATCGCGGAGATCTTCAACGAGCGGCTCGAGGCGGAGGCCCGTCGTCACCCCCGTACCGTCGGCCTGGAACCCCACCACGCCGAGCTGCTGCCCGAGGTCGTCATCAGCATCGGGCCGGAGGGCTTCGCCAAGCTCGCCGTGAAGGCGATGCAGCCCAGGCCCAAGCCTCAGGTCTACGTCGAGCACATCCACGCGCCCCTGGTCAGCGTGCAGGAGCAGGCGGGGATCGTCGTCGCCCGGCTGAAGGAGCTGGGGGAGGCCAGTTTCCGCCTCCTGGTCGAGGACACCGAGGAAACCCTGACCGTCGTAGCCCGCTTCCTCGCCCTGCTGGAGCTGTACCGGGAGAAGGCAGTCGAGCTGGACCAGGAGACCGCGCTCGGCGACCTGCAGGTGCGCTGGACGGGCGGGGACGGGGACGCCGAGCCGGTGGTGACCGACGAGTTCGACCGGCCGCCGGAGAAGACCGAGGAGGAGGAGCGGAAGGCGTGAGTGAGGAGACCACGGAGGCGGTGGGCGGGCGGGAGGCCGTGGGCGGTCCGGAGGCCGTCCCCGGCCTCGAGCTCAAGCCCGCCCTCGAAGCCGTCCTCATGGTCGTCGACGAGCCCGCGACCGAGGAGCACCTCGCCCGGATACTCCAGCGGCCCCAGCGGCAGATCGCCGACGCGCTGCGCGAGCTGGCCGACGAGTACACCGTCCAGGGCCGCGGCTTCGAGCTGCGCCTGGTCGCGGGCGGCTGGCGCTTCTACAGCCGTCCCGAGTACGCCGCGGCCGTCGAGGGCTTCGCCCTGGACGGTCGGCACGCCCGCCTCACCCAGGCCGCGCTGGAGACGCTCGCGGTGGTCGCCTACCGCCAGCCGGTCAGTCGCGGCCGCGTCTCCGCGGTGCGCGGCGTGAACTGCGACGGTGTGATGCGCACCCTCCTGCAACGGGGTCTGGTGGAGGAGGCGGGCACGGAACCCGAAACAGGTGCGATCCTGTACGGGACGACGAACTACTTCCTGGAGCGGATGGGCCTGCGTGGCCTGGACGAGCTCCCGGAGCTCGCGCCCTTCCTCCCGGAGGCGGCGGCGATCGAGTCCGAGACACTGGAAGGGGTCCCGTCGTTCGATCCGGACGCCCCGGATTCCGAGGACGCAGACGACAATACGGAACTTTGATGCGAAGCAGCAGCGGCAGGAACAGCAGCGGAAACAACGGCGGGAGCCGTGGTGGCAACAGCGGCGGCCGCGGCGGGAGCAGCGGTGGCCGCGGTAACCCCCGCGGCCAGAGCAGTGGTGGCAGCGGCAACCCCCGCGGCGCCGGTGGCAACCGCGACGACAGGCAGGGCGCCGGCCGTCCGAAGAACCCGCGCCCCGAGGAGCGGCGCTACGACGTAGGGCCGGGTGCCACCCACGAGGGCCCGAAGTCGGGCCGCGGCCCGTCGGCCCGGGGCGGTGCCAAGGGCGGGCCGAAGAAACCCCTGCAGCGGGGACGCTCGGTCCCGGCCACGTCCCGCGAGTACGAGGCACGGGCCGAGGAGCGCAACCGCGAACGGTACGCGGGCAAGAAGGACGTCAGGCCGCCCAAGACCTTCCCGGGCGCGGAGCAGGAGGGTGAGCGGCTGCAGAAGGTCCTCGCGCGCGCGGGCTACGGCTCCCGGCGTTCCTGCGAGGAGCTGATCGAGCAGGCCCGGGTAGAGGTCAACGGCGAGATCGTCCTCGAGCAGGGCAAGCGGGTCGACCCGGAGAAGGACGAGGTCAAGGTCGACGGCCTGACCGTGGCGACGCAGTCGTACCAGTTCTTCTCGCTCAACAAGCCCGCCGGTGTCGTCTCCACCATGGAGGACCCGGACGGCCGGCAGTGCCTCGGGGACTACGTCACCAACCGTGAGACCCGGCTCTTCCACGTCGGCCGGCTCGACACCGAGACCGAGGGCGTCATCCTGCTCACCAACCACGGTGACCTGGCCCACCGCCTGACCCATCCCCGGTACGGCGTGAAGAAGACCTACCTCGCGCACATCGTGGGCCCGATCCCGCGCGACCTCGGCAAGCGCCTCAAGGACGGTATCCAGCTGGAGGACGGGTACGCGCGCGCGGACCACTTCCGGGTCGTGGAGCAGACCGGCAAGAACTACCTGGTCGAGGTGACCCTCCACGAGGGCCGCAAGCACATCGTCCGCCGGATGCTGGCGGAGGCGGGCTTCCCGGTCGACAAGCTGGTGCGGACCGCCTTCGGCCCGATCACCCTGGGCGACCAGAAGTCGGGCTGGCTGCGCCGGCTGTCCAACACGGAGGTCGGGATGCTGATGCAGGAGGTCGAGCTGTAGGCGGGAGTGCGGTCCGCGGTGTTTCGGGACCGTGGACCGCGTCGCCCCACCTCCGGCGGTGGTGACCCGCGTCACTCGCATTCCCATTCGGTAACCGTGGCCCCACAGAGCGTTGTTACCGAGTAGTCTGGGACGGACCGAGGTGACGGCCCGTCATGCGGTTGGTAGGCGCACGCCTCGGCGACGGCACGGTTGTCCAAGGGCTGGGGGAGTCCTATGTCGGAGTTGTTGACCGCCGCGAACACCATCGCCCCTGTGATCACCACGGCCGCGGCCGGATTCGCCGGAGCAGTCGTCCAGTCGGCGCAGAACCAGGCGGCGGACGGTGTGGTGCAACGGGGACGGGCACTCGTGGGCCGACTGCTGGAGCGTCGGCCCGAGGACCCGCGCGACGTCGAGACCGACACGGCGGTGGCACAGATACAGAACCTGTCGGAGGGCGACCGGCTGGCCCTGGACGCGGCGGTCGGGAAGTGGCTGGACGAGCGGTTCGGCGACCGGCCCTCCGACCTGCGCACCCTGATCGAGCGCGAGGCCGAGGCGCGTGGGCCCGCGGAGGCCGCCCGTTCCATCCAGGTCAACGCCACCGGTGAGGGCTCGGTCGGTATCGGATACGTGCACAACCTGGGCGGGCTGAATCTGGGAGGCCGCTCGCGAGGCGAACCGGGGGAGCGGTCCCGGGAGGCCGGGCGGTGAGTGAGACCGGGCGCCGCCCGAGAGATGGCCCGCGACCTCGCCTTCGACCACGACCGGATCCTGGCCGACGCCCGGGAGCGCGTCGGCGCCAAGCTGGAGTACAGCTGCCTGGCCACCGCCTTCTGCCCGGCCGAGTTCACGCTCGGCGAGCTGCGGCAGGTCTACGAGACCGTGTGGGGCACCGCCCTCGACCGGCCCAACTTCCGCCGCAAGGTCCTCGCCACCCCGGGCTTCGTCGAACAGCTCCCCGGCGCCGCCCGCCTCACCGGCGGCCGCGGCAAACCGGCCGCGCTGTACCGCGCGGGCCCGGCCACCACCCTGCACCCGCCCCTGCTCCGCACCCCTCGGGAAGGACGCCCCGCATGACCACGACCACCGTCACCAAGCGCGCCGCCACCGGCGCGCTCACCGGCCTCGCCCTCGGGGACGCGCTGGGCTTCCCGACCGAGTTCAACGACGTTCCGGCGATCCTCGCCAAGTGCGGCCCCTGGCGGGAGATGGAACTGCCCCGGCCCGCGATCGTCACCGACGACACCCAGATGACGCTGGCGCTCGGGAAGGGACTGCGGACCGCCATGGACCGCGGAGTCCTGACGCCCGAAGGGATGGCCGAGCCCGTACGGCGCGAGTTCATCGCCTGGAACCGGTCGCCGGAGAACAACCGGGCCCCGGGCAACACCTGCCTCACCGCCTGCGGTCTCCTGGAGCGGCCGGACCGCCCCTGGCAGGACGCCGGCCAGATCCACTCCAAGGGCTGCGGCGCCAACATGCGCGTCGCGCCGGTCGGACTCGTCCCCGGCCTGAGCGACGAACAGCGGGCGGGAGCCGCCCAGTTGCAGTCCGCGCTCACGCACGGGCACCCCACCGCGCTGGCCGCCTCCGACCTCACCGCGCACGCCGTCCGGCTGCTCCGCGAGGGCGCCGAGCCGACCGGGCTGGTCGGGCTGCTGCGGTCGTACGCCTACGACAACCGCACCCGCTACCACGAGCGCTGGCTCGGCGACCTGTGGACCCGCGCCCAGGACCCCACGCCCGAGCACTTCATCGCCCGCGGCTGGGACGAGTGTCTGGCGATACTCGACCGCCTCCAGCACGCGGTGCGCACCGTCTCGCCGGAGACCGACCCCTGCCTGGTGGTCGGCGAGGGCTGGATCGCCGAGGAGGCGATGGCGGCCGGACTGCTCTGCTTCCTGCTCTTCGTCGACGAGCCGCTGACCGCCCTGCGCCGGGGCGCCTGCACCTCGGGCGACTCCGACTCCATCGCCTGCCTCGCGGGCGCCTTCGCGGGCGCGCACCTGGGCACCGACGCCTGGCCGGCCGAGTGGGCCGACCGCATCGAGTACCGGGGCGACCTGCTCGCCCTCGGAGCGCTCTGGGACGCCTGAGTGCGCGACCGGCGCCCTGGAGGGCCGAGCGTGAGAACGCCCCGGACGGGCGTGAGCACGCCCCGGATGCCGGGGTCGACCGCGCGCGTGCGGGCCGGCGTGCAGCGGCCGCACGGCGTACCGGACGAGGCGCGGGCCGCCTCAGCGCTGCCCGGCGCCGCCACCGGGCGCGACGCCCCGCACGACCTCGTCGTACGGATCCGCCGGGCCCGCCCGGAGGGCTGAGGCGCGGCGGGTGCGGACGAGGAAGTCCTCGACCCGGCGCCGGTCCGGTTCCTCGGGCAGCGGACCGCGCCGGGCGGCCTCCCCGCCCTCCTCGGCCAGCCGGGTCATCCGGGACTCGACCTCCGCCCAGGGCACCTCGCCGCGCTTCACGGCGAGCAGCGACTCGCGTCGGTCACCGACGTCGATGGTGAGCGTGCCGGTGCGCAGCAGGTCGCGGGCGGACAGCAGCAGCCGCAGCAGGTGCATCGCGTGTTTCCAGCGCGGGGCGCCGTGCGTGCGTACGTCGGCGTCCAGCTTGCGGCGTTGGCCGTGCGCGTACCCGGTGAACGACGTGTGGACCCGGCGGGAGAGGAACGCGTCGCGCAGGGCGAGCAGTTCGCGTCCCGTGTCGTCCACGTGTTCCACGAGCGGGGAGTGCAGACACTCCAGGATGTTCGGGTTGGCGCGCAGGGCCAGTTCGCAGAAGCGTTCCAGCTCCCAGCTGAACTGCTCCTCGGCCGGGCCCTCCACATGCGTCGGCGGCTTCTCGAAGCGCCAGAACAGGGGGGTCGGGGCGAGGAACACGCCGCGGCGGTCGGTGTCGCTGTCCTCCGTCGCCAGACCGAAGGCGCGCGAACCCATGACACAGGCGTAGATCGTGTGGTCGCGTACCAGGATCCCGGGTTCCATGCCGGGAGCGTACGCGGACGCCTCACGCCAGGCGGACCGAGTTTCCGTCCACCGTGATCCGCTCCTCGGGCAGCGGCCTGGTCGCCGGGCCCTGCTCCACCGCACCGTCGGTGATGCTGAACCTGCTGCCGTGGCAGGCGCAGTCGATGGAACCGTCCCGCACGTCCGACACGAGGCAGTTCTGGTGCGTGCAGACCGCCGAGAACGCCTTGAACTCGCCCTGCTCCGGCTGGGTCACCACGATCTTCTCGTTCGCGAGGACCTTGCCGCCGCCGACCGGGATGTCACTCGTCGGCGCCAGCTCCTGACCGGGGGACGCGGCCGAGGCGTCGCCGTCGTCGCCTCCGCCGCAGCCCACGGCGAGTGCCGCCGCGCCCGTCGAGAGGAGGACCGTACGGCGTGTCGGGCTGTGGGGCATGTCGTGACTCCGGGGATGCGGGGGAGGGGAGGGACCGCGGCCGGGGTCAGCGTCTCAGGAGACGGGCGCCCCGGACCGGCACGCGGCGGGCTGACTACGCTGGACGGACCAAGAACCGATACGCACGTCAGCAAGGAGCATCGCCGTGGCGGTACGAGCGGTCCGGGGCGCCGTCCAACTGGAGCGGGACGAGGCCGGGCACATGGACGAGCGGGTCGCGGCGCTGCCGACCGCCGTCCTGGAGCGCAACGACCTGACCGGCGACGACCTCATCAGCATCTGGTTCACGGCCACGCCCGACCTGCACAGCGACTTCCCGGCCGCCGCGGCCCGGGGGCTCGGCATCACCGACATCCCGCTGATCTGCGCCCAGGAGCTGGACATCGCGGGCGCCATGCCCCGCGTCGTCCGGATCCTCGCCCACATCGAGTCCGACCGGCCCCGCGCCGAGATCGCCCACGTCTACCTCGGCGCCGCCGCGGCCCTGCGCAAGGACATCGCCCAGTGAGAACCGCACTCGTCATCGGCACCGGACTCATCGGCACCTCCGCCGCCCTCGCGCTGACCCAGCGGGGTGTCACCGTCCACCTCGCCGACCACGACCCCGAGCAGGCCCGTACGGCCGCCGCGCTGGGCGCCGGCACCGAGCGGGACCCGGAGGGTCCGGTCGACCTCGCGATCGTCGCCGCCCCGCCGGCCCTGGTGGCCGACGTGCTCGCCGACGCCATGGCGCGGGGCGCCGCCCGCGGGTACATCGACGTGGCCAGCGTCAAGGGCGGTCCCCTACGCGACCTGGAGGCACGGGGGCTCGACCTGGCCGCGTACATCGGCACCCATCCCATGTCCGGCCGGGAGAAGGCCGGGCCGCTGGCCGCCACCGGCGACCTCTTCGAGGGCCGCCCGTGGGTGCTGACCCCGATGCGGGACACCGACACCGAGGTGCTGAACCTCGTCCTGGAACTGGTCTCGCACTGCCGCGCCGTGCCGGTGGTGATGGACGCGGACGCCCACGACCGCGCCGTGGCCCTCGTCTCCCACATGCCCCACCTGGTCTCCAGCATGGTCGCCGCCCGTCTGGAGCACGCCGAGGAGGCCGCCGTACGGCTGTGCGGACAGGGCATCCGCGACGTGACCCGGATCGCCGCCTCCGACCCCCGGATGTGGATCGACATCCTCTCCGCCAACCCCGGGCCGGTCGCCGACCTGCTCACCGACGTCGCCGCCGACCTGGAGGAGACGGTCGGGGCCCTGCGCGCCCTTCAGTCCTGTGACGAGGACAAGCGCCGTGCGGGCGGCACCGGCATCGCGGAGGTGCTGCGGCGCGGCAACGCCGGACAGGTGCGGGTCCCCGGCAAGCACGGCAGCGCGCCCCGCGTCTACGAGATCGTGGCCGTCCTCATCGACGATCAGCCCGGCCAGCTGGCCCGCATCTTCGCGGACGCGGGACGGGCCGGGGTCAACATCGAGGACGTACGGATCGAGCACGCGACCGGTCAGCAGGCCGGCCTGGTGCAGCTGATGGTCGAGCCGAAGGCCGCTTCCGAGCTGACGGCCGCCCTCAAGGAGCGGGGCTGGGCGATCCGGCAGTGACTCCCGGAATCCCGGTGGCGATCCCGAGGCCCCGGGCGACTGTCGGAGGGACCCCGGAGAGCCAGTAACCTTGTGCGGGACGCGTTCGCGTCCCGCACACCACTCACCGCACCGCACCAGGAAGGTGTCCCCTCGTGGAAAACGGCGCCGCCCCGACCGCCCCGGCCGTGATTGTCGCCATCGACGGCCCCTCCGGCACGGGCAAGTCGAGCACGTCGAAGGCCGTCGCCGAGCAGCTCGGCCTCAGCTACCTGGACACCGGCGCCCAGTACCGGGCGATCACGTGGTGGATGGTCAACAACGGCATCGACACCGACGACCCGCACGCGATCGCCGCCGCGGCCGGCAAGCCCGAGATCCTCTCCGGCACCGACCCGGCGGGCCCGACCATCACGGTCGACGGCGTGGACGTGGCCGGCCCGATCCGCACCCAGGAGGTCACCGCCAAGGTCAGCGCGGTCAGCGCCGTGCCGGAGATCCGCACCCGGATCACCGAGTTGCAGCGCACCATCGCCGCCGCCGCGCGGCTCGGCATCGTCGTCGAGGGCCGCGACATCGGGACGACCGTGCTGCCGGACGCCGACCTGAAGATCTTCCTCACCGCCTCGGCGGAGGCGCGCGCCGCCCGCCGCAGCGGCGAGCTCAAGGGCGCCGACGTCAACGTCACCCGCGAGGCCCTGATCAAGCGGGACGCCGCCGACTCCAGCCGCAAGACCTCCCCGCTGGCCAAGGCGGACGACGCGGTCGAGGTGGACACCACCGACCTCACCCTCCAGCAGGTCATCGAGTGTGTCGTCACCCTCGTCGAGGAGAAGCGGGCGGGGAAGTGACCGCACCCTCCGCGCCCTCCGAGAGAGGTGCCGAGATCGGGCGGCGCATCGGCGTCGGCCTGATGTACGGGCTGTTCCGACCGCGCGTGCTGGGCGCCTGGCGGGTCCCCGCGGCCGGCCCGGTGATCTACGCCGTCAACCACTCGCACAACGTCGACGGCCCGATGGTCATGGGCGTGGCGCCCCGGCCGACGCACTTCCTGATCAAAAAGGAGGCGTTCATCGGTCCGCTGGACCCCTTCCTGCTCGGCATCGGCCAGCTGAAGGTGGACCGCTCGACCGCCGACCGCACCGCCATCACCCAGGCGCTGGGCGTCCTGGAGAACGGCGGGGTGCTGGGCATCTTCCCGGAGGGCACCCGCGGCGAGGGCGACTTCGCCGCGCTGCGCGCCGGGCTCGCGTACTTCGCGGTCCGCGGCGGCGCCCCGATCGTCCCGGTCGCGGTGCTGGGAAGTTCCGGCCGGTCCGGACGGTTGATAAAGGCGCTGCCCCCGCTGCGCTCGCGCGTCGACGTCGTCTTCGGTGACCCTTTCGACGCGGGTGACGGCAGCGGACGGCGGACCCGCAAGGCCTTGGACGAGGCGACCGAACGCATCCAGAAGCAGCTCACCGCGCACCTGGAAAACGCCAGGCGCCTCACCGGGCGCTAGGCGACACTGAGTAGTGGCCCACCCGGCGAAGCAGGGTGCGCCACGATCACCACGATGAACGAGGTACGGACTTCATGAACGACCACATCCACTCCGAGGGCTCGGGCGAGGAGCACGACCACGGGGCGCTTGGCGACGCCGAATTCGAGGCGTTCATGGAGCTCGCCGCGGAAGAGGGCTTCGACGCCGAGGAGGTCGAGGGCGCGATCGAGGAGGCCGGGCACGGCCCGCTGCCCGTCCTCGCCGTCGTCGGCCGTCCCAACGTCGGCAAGTCGACCCTGGTGAACCGGATCATCGGCCGCCGCGAGGCCGTCGTCGAGGACAAGCCCGGCGTCACCCGCGACCGCGTCACCTACGAGGCCGAGTGGGCCGGCCGCCGCTTCAAGGTCGTCGACACCGGCGGCTGGGAGCAGGACGTCCTCGGCATCGACGCCTCCGTGGCCGCGCAGGCCGAGTACGCCATCGAGGCCGCCGACGCGGTCGTCTTCGTCGTGGACGCCAAGGTCGGCGCCACCGACACCGACGAGGCGGTCGTACGGTTGCTGCGCAAGGCCGGCAAGCCCGTCGTGCTGTGCGCCAACAAGGTGGACGGCCAGAGCGGCGAGGCCGACGCCGCCTACCTGTGGTCGCTGGGGCTGGGAGAGCCGTCCCCGGTCTCCGCGCTGCACGGCCGCGGCACCGGCGACATGCTGGACCGGGTCCTGGAGGCCCTGCCCGAGGCCCCGGCCCAGACCTTCGGCACCGGCGTCGGCGGCCCGCGCCGCATCGCGCTGATCGGTCGTCCCAACGTCGGCAAGTCCTCGCTGCTGAACAAGGTGGCGGGCGAGGACCGGGTCGTCGTCAACGAGGTGGCCGGCACCACGCGCGACCCGGTCGACGAGCTGATCGAGCTGGGCGGCGTGACCTGGAAGTTCGTCGACACGGCGGGCATCCGCAAGCGGGTCCACCTCCAGCAGGGCGCCGACTACTACGCCTCGCTGCGCACCGCCGCCGCCGTCGAGAAGGCGGAGGTGGCCGTCGTCCTCATCGACGCCTCCGAGTCGATCTCGGTGCAGGACCAGCGGATCGTCACCATGGCCGTCGAGGCGGGCCGCGCGATCGTCGTCGCCTACAACAAGTGGGACACCCTCGACGAGGAGCGCCGCTACTACCTGGAGCGGGAGATCGAGACCGAGCTAGGCCAGGTGGCGTGGGCGCCGCGGGTCAACGTCTCGGCGCAGACCGGCCGGCACATGGAGAAGCTGGTCCCCGCGATCGAGACGGCCCTGGCCGGCTGGGAGACCCGCGTCCCGACGGGCCGGCTGAACGCCTTCCTCGGCGAGCTGGTCGCCGCCCACCCGCACCCGGTGCGGGGCGGCAAGCAGCCGCGCATCCTGTTCGGTACGCAGGCGGGCACCAAGCCCCCGCGGTTCGTGCTCTTCGCCTCCGGCTTCATCGAGGCGGGCTACCGGCGCTTCATCGAGCGCCGGCTGCGCGAGGAGTTCAGCTTCGACGGGACGCCGATCCACATCTCGGTGCGGGTGCGCGAGAAGCGCGGCGCGAAGAAGAAGTAGCGGCCACGGCGACAAGAGTGACAAGAGCGATGTGAGTGATGAGGGAGGGCGCCCCCGGCCGGGGGCGCCCTCCCTCATCACTCACATCGCTGTCAGGCGCCTCTGCGCGGGGCCGGTGGCAGTGCGGCCGGAACGTGGTGCGTGCCGACGCGCTGCCACACCGCCTGCTGACCGACGCGGGCGCTGTGGGCCCCCGCGCTGTAGGCGCTGTAGGCGCCTCTGCTGCGCGGGATACTCCGGAAGGCCGTGAATCCCAGCTCCTCCTCGCCGCTGCGATCGCCCGGCAGCGATCGGAAGGACCTGACGTACTCGGCGTAGAGCGCGTCGTAGATCGGCGTGGCCGAGGGGCCGCCCTGGCGGTGGAAGGCGTCGTATGCGTACACGTATGTCCAAACGACACCGCGCTGGAAGAGATGCGGCCCGGGCAGTGGCCGTCCGGCAGCCGCCCGGACGGTGATCAGGTTCCGGCCAGCGGCAGCGCGGCGGCGACCAGCTGGCCGTTCGCCGCCGCCTTGTCCAGCGCGTCCCGCAGCAGGTCCTCGCGCGGCTGCCGTCCGATCGAGCCGACGGGCGCCGCGAACATCAGCACCTGCTGGTGCTTGTTGGCCGCCGTGCGCCAGCCCTCGGTGACCTGGAGGGGCTGGTGCGCCTGCCACCAGGCCACCGGCCGTCCGCCGTTCGTCCCCGGCTGGAGCACCGCGTGCAGCTGGCCCATCGCGAGCAGTACCGACCAGCCGTGCAGCACGGCCGGCGCGGTGGACAGCTCGGTGACCGGCATGAAGCCCTGCTCGATGAGCAGCGGCAGGAAGTCGTCGCCGGCGCCCGCCGTGCCGGGCCGTGCGACGGGGGCGGTCGGCTCCACCACGAGGGCGGGGTGGAGCTCTCCGGCGATCAGGATCAGTCCGCTGGTGACGCCGAGCACGGCCTGCTCGGGTGCGATCTCCTCGGGCGCGGCCGGTTCGGGCGCGGGCTGTGCGTGTCCGGGGCGGGCGTTGTCCGAGTTGATGGACTTCACGGCTCCCTGGAGCTGCTCCTCGGTGACCTTGACGACCTGTGAGGGCAGACACCCGGCGTGGGCGAAGGCGAGCACCGCGGTCTCGTCCCCGATGAACAGAACGGTGCTGGTGCGCTCCTGCGCGCAGTCGCCCGGGGTGCGACAGGACGTGCAGTCGTAGCTGCCCGGGGCGGACTCCCCGGCGAGCAGGCGGTCGGCTTCTTCGTCGCCGATCTCGGCGCGTACGTCGTCGCTGACGTCGAGCATGCGCGGCACGGGTGGCCCCCTCGGGATGCGGTGCGTGACCGGACCGGGTGGCTCCCGGGCCGTGGTCCGGGCGGGTCCCCGGCTCATGCAGAAGACAACGGGCGATCCGTGGCGGGAGTCACGCCCCATGGCCAACCGAATCGAACCATCCGGCGCGCACGGCCGTCCGTCGGCCCGCATTGCTCACGTGCCGCCAACTGTGTTGCGGCGTATGGCCGTTGAGGCGCCTCGGCGGGTCACGGATCACCATGCTGCTTGGTCGACAAATCAGGAAATCAGGGAATGAAGTGGGTGTCCGGAAATGGCTGATACCCGAGGTAACGGCTGCATTCCTCCGCCTCCACCCGGCGCGTCGGAGCCGTCCCGCCCTCGGTCGTGACCACATCGCAACCGGACACGGACAACCAGAAGGCGGGGTTCCGGGTCTAACCGGACGACGAGAAAGCCCAGGGAGGATTCGCACCGCATGACGCCGCCGGCCCCACCGGCCGCCCCGCTGCGCGCCGACTGCATCGGCGACTCCGCGGGGGGTCTGACCTTCGACGTCGCCGCGCCCGAGAACACCGGCGCGGCCCTCCTCATGCTGCGCCGCCGCGACAGCGATGCCGCCGACGACACGGTCAGCCTGCCGCTCGCCCCGGCTGCCGAAGGCCGGCTGCGCGCCGCGCTGCCCAGCAGCGTGGCCCTGCCCGAGGGCCGCTGGGACGCCTACGCGCGCGTGTCCGACGGCGAGCCGCGGCGTCTGGTGCCCGGCGTCACCGACCTGCGCTCCCTCGCCGACCGTACCCCCGGCGGACTGCTCGGCCACGTCGCCGTCCGTATCCCGTACGCCACCCGGCAGGGCAACCTCACCGTCCGCAGCTGGCTGCGCGCCCCGCACGCGGAGGCGGGGGAGCTCCGCCTCGGGGAGGGCGGGCTGACGGTACGCGGACGGGTGTACGGCGCGCGGCTGGGCCCCGGCGCCCACGCCGAGCTGCGGGCCCGGTCCGGCGCCCCGGAGGGCGGTGTGCGCCGGCTGGGCGTCGCGGCGGACCGGGCGGAGTTCGGCTTCACCGTGCCCTACGACACCCTGACGCCGGGCGAGTGGGACCTGTGGCTGCGGCCCGCCGGTGAGCACGGGCCGTCCGTGCGTCTGGCGCGGCTGCTGGACGACGTGGCCGACAAGCACCCCCTCCTCACCTATCCACGGGCGCGTGTGCACACGCCGTACGGCACCGTGCAGGCCGGGCCGTACTACACCCGTGACAACGACCTGTCGCTCTCGGTCACGCCGCTGGAGCTGTGACGACAGCGGGGCCCTCACGGCAGCAGAACCCCACGACGGCGGGACGCCCAGGACCGCGGGGCCGCGGGGGGCCGCTACCCGGAGCGACCGCGGAGCGCGGACACGTCCTGTCCGCAACCGCTGGCAGACTCGGCGCCATGCTCGAGACCTCGGCACGACTGCTGCGCCTGCTCTCCCTCCTCCAGGCCCACCGTGAGTGGTCGGGCCCGGACCTCGCCGACCGCCTCAACGTCTCCCCGCGCACCGTGCGCCGGGACGTGGACCGGCTGCGCGAGCTGGGCTACCCGGTCAACGCCAGCCCCGGCACCGGTGGCGGGTACCAGCTGGGCGCGGGCGCCGAGCTGCCGCCGCTGCTGCTCGACGACGAGGAGGCGGTCGCCGTCGCCGTGGGGCTGCGCACGGCCGCGGGGCAGGGCATCGAGGGCATCGGCGAGACCTCCGTCCGTGCCCTCGCCAAGCTGGAGCAGGTGCTGCCGGGCCGGCTGCGGCGCCGCGTGGGCGCCCTCAACGCCTTCACCGTGCCGATGCTGCGCGGCCCCCAGACCTCGTCGGTGGACCCGGGTGTCCTGACCGAGCTGGCCAACCTGTGCCGTGACGGGGAGCGGCTGCGCTTCGCGTACCGGGGCCACGACGGGACCGACAGCCGCCGTACCGTCGAGCCGTACCGGCTGGTGTGCTCCGAGCGCCGCTGGTACCTGGTCGCCTTCGACCTCGACCGCGCCGACTGGCGCACGTTCCGGGTGGACCGCGTCACGCCGAAGCCGCCGCACGGTCCCCGCTTCGTCCCGCGCCGACCGCCCGCCGAGGACCTGGCCGCCTACGTCTCCGAGGGCGTCTCCACGCGCGCGTACGCCACGCACGCGGTCGTCCGGCTGCTGGTGCCCCTTCAGGAGGCCGCCGAGCGGGTCTCGCCCACCGCCGGGGTGCTGGAGGCGGAGGGCCCGGAAAGCTGCCTCCTGCGCACCGGCGCCGGGAGCCTGGACGTCATGGTGGTGCACGTGGTGCTGCTGGGATTCGACTTCGAGGTGCTGGAGCCGGACGGGCTGACGGAGGCGATCCGGACGGCACGCGACCGGCTCTCCCGCGCCCTGGCCCGGACGGAGCGCCCCGGAACGCCCGGGGTGAATCTGTGAGCAGAGGATGTGTTTCCTGTGCGGATGTCCGGTCTCCGTGAGTCGCCCGTACGTCCGTTCGGGGATGTCCGGAGATGTTCGGACGCGGAATAC
>NZ_BAABCQ010000057.1:0-41514 GCF_039539045.1 Streptomyces marokkonensis | reverse complement strand
GAGCGGGATTATGTGTCCTCCTTGTATGAGCTGCTCACCGAGCGGCTTTCCGAGGTGCGGGTACACCGAGCGAGTGTGCTGAAGACCCCGGCGGAAACCGCCAGTGAGGCATACGAGAGGGAAATCGCCGCCGAGCGTCTGGCCAAGGAAATCGGCCGGCTGGAGGGCGCCGAAAAGGGACTGGTGTTCGGGCGCATCGACTGGACGGACGGCACGGCCCTGCGCATCGGGCGGATAGGACTGCATACGGAGGAAAACGACCTGCCTCTGCTCGTGGACTGGCGTGCGAACGCCGCGCGGCCCTTCTACGAGGCGACACCGGTCCACCCGATGGACCTGCGGCGGCGCCGGCACCTGCGCCTCGAGGAACGCACGGTCGTCTCGGTGAGCGACGAACTGCTGGACGGGACCGCCCCGACCGACGAGGACGTCGTGGGGGACGGCCCGTTGAGCGAGGCTCTGTCGGCGCGGCGTACGGGCAGGATGAAGGCGGCCGTCGCGACGCTGCAGGCCGAGCAGGACGAGATCGTCCGCTCCGCCCACCGCGGGGTGACGGTGGTGCAGGGCGGGCCCGGCACCGGCAAGACGGTGGTCGCCCTGCACCGGGCGGCCTATGTCCTGTACGCGTTCCCGCGCGCCGCCAAGGAGGGTGTCCTGGTGGTGGGCCCGAACGCCCGGTTCCTCGACTACATCTCCCAGGTCCTTCCCTCGCTCGGGGAGAACGACGTCGTTCTGGCGACCTGCCGCGAACTGGCCGGAGTGTCCACCAACACGGTGGACCCGTTCGACACGGCGCGTCTCAAGGGCAGCTCCGACCTCGCCGACGCCTTGGCCGGCCTGCTGCGCGTCCACCAGGCCCCTGTCGGTGACTTCACCGTGCGGGTCGGACAGGAACGGGTTCACCTCTCCGGCGCGGAGGTCGCCACGGCACGTGACGCCGCCGTGGCGGGCGCACCGGGGCACAACTCCGCGCGCCAGGTGTTCAAAGAGCTCCTGGCCGACGCCGTCACCGACGCGGTGCGCCGAGACATGGGCGACCTCCTGGAGCAGATCGACGCCGATGCCGAAAGGATGACAGGCATCAACCTCGACCGGTTCACGGGAGCCGCCCAGCGCCGTGCCGAAGGCGCGGCCGACTCGGGCCCGGTCCACGAGCTGGACCTGGACGCCGTCCGAGCCGGTCTCCTCGACGACGCCGGCGTCGACCGAGCGGTCGAGATGTTGTGGCCGCGGCTGGTGCCCGGTGACCTTGTGCAGGCGCTCCTGACGGACGCCGCCGCTCTAGCCGAGCACCTGCCCCGCCTGACCGCGCAGGAGCGGTCCCTTCTGCTGCGCGGTCCGGACGACCCGTGGACCGATGCCGACATGCCGTTGCTGGACGAGGCGTCGAGCCTGATCGACGGCCCTCCCGAGCGGACGTACGGGCACGTCGTCGTCGACGAGGCACAGGAACTGACCGCCATGCAGTGGCGGATGATCGTCCGTCGCTGCCCGGCAAGAGCGATGACGCTGGTGGGTGACTTCGCTCAGGCAGGCCCGGTGGCGACAGCAAGCGACTGGAAGGAAGCACTGAGTCCCCACGTCGGCCCGCGGTTCACACTGCACAACCTGACCGTCAGCTACCGCACCACGCAGGAGATCCTGGAGAGCGTCCGGGACCTGCTCACGCGGATCGCTCCCGACCAGAAGCCAACGCGGTCACTGCGAAGCGGGGAGAGTCCTCGTACCGTGACGACATCTGCGGACGGATTGGTCACGGCCGTCGTTCAGGAACTTTGCGCCCAGAGCACGGCGCACCCGGAAGAGCTCGTGGGAGTGATCTGCGCGGACACCAGGGTGAGCGAGCTGACGGCCCAGGGCATCGCTCACCACGCACGCGTCGTGCCGGCGTCCGAAGCACGCGGCCTGGAATTCGACGGGGTCGTCGTCATGAACCCCGAGGAAATCATCACAGCCCGCCCCGGTGGGGAAAGGGACTTGTACGTAGCCCTCACCCGGGCCACCAAGCGCCTCTGCACCATCGCCGTCCAGCCCGCCTGACGACTCGGCGCCCGCGGCGGGCGCACCCGGCGTGCAGCCAACCGGCCCGCGAGCACGGGGCTACTCGCCGCCTCACCGCTCGTGGCCGCGCCCGGCATCAGGCGGCCCGGTCAAAGCCGACGGCGTTCAGACGATGCCGAGACCGTGCCGGGCGAGGGCCCAGCCTCAGGACTACCCTTCCCGGGGGTGACACTCAGTGCCACAGTGTGGGTATGGATTCCTCAACGTCCTCCGGGACCGCCCAGGCCTGGGCGGCACTCGGTGCCGATTCGTCGCTGCTCGACCGGGTGTCCTACGGCGGTCCGTCCGGAGGGCTGCCGGCACGGCTGCCCGTCATGGAGCTGGCGCGTGCCACCGTCGCAGTGTGCTCGCTCGCGGCGGCCGAGCTCACTTCCGTACGCACGAGGCACCCCGTTCCGCGTGTGCGGGTTGCTGACGAGGCAGTCGCGACGGCGTTCCTCAGCGACCGGTTGGTGCGGGTCGGCGGGCAGGCGTGGTCGACTTTCTCGCCGCTGTCCCGGTTCTGGCGGGCGACCGATGGATGGGTTCGTACGCACGCCAACTACCCGCACCACCGGACCCGGTTGCTCGCCGCTCTCGGGGTGCCGCAGGACGCCGGCGGGCAGGAGGCGGACGCGGTGGGCCGGGCGATCGCCCGGCTTTCCGCGCCAGAGGTCGAGGAGACCGTGTACGCGGCGGGAGGTTTGGCCGTCGCGGCACGCGGCCCCGAGGACTGGGCCAAGAGCGAGCAGGGGTCCATGGTCGCGGGAAGGTCGCTGCTGACGACAGCGCGCGTCGATGACGCCCCGGACCGAATGCTCGATGGTGCCGCCCTACCGTGCGCAGGGCTGCGTGTCATGGATCTGACCCGGGTGCTGGCCGGACCGGTCGCCACCCGAACACTGGCGTTGCTCGGCGCCGACGTGCTGCGGATCGACCCTCCACAGCTGCCGGAAAGTCAGGAGGCCCACAACGACACAGGAATGGGGAAGCGCTCGACCACCCTGGACCTGGGAGAGGCCACCGACCGTAGGCTCTTCGAGGGACTGCTCAACAAGGCGGACGTGGTGGTCACCGGTTACCGGCCGGGCGCGCTGGAACGGTTCGGACTCACACCCGAGGCGCTCGCCGAGCGCCGTCCGGGTCTCGTGATCGCCCAGCTCTCCGCGTGGGGCCAGTACGGGCCGTGGCACGAGCGGCGCGGCTTCGACAGCCTGGTACAGGTGGCCACCGGCATCGCCGAGCTGGAGGGTTCGCCGGACTCGCCCGGTGCGCTGCCCGCGCAAGCGCTCGACCACGGCACCGGCTATCTGCTCGCGGCCGGCGTGCTGCGCGCGCTCACCGAACAGCACCGCTCGGGCGGCACCCGACTGGTCCGTCTGTCCCTGGCGCGGACCGCGCACTGGTTGGTCCACGATCTGGCAGCCGTTCCGGGCGAGGACCAGGGTTTCGACGCCGAGCACTGGCTGACCGAGACCGCCGGCCCCATGGGCCGGCTGCGGCACGCGCTACCGCCGGTGTCGTACGAGGGGTGCCCGGTGAACTGGGCGCGCCCGCCGGGTCCGTGGGGGACGGACGCCCCGGTCTGGGACGGCGCCTGACGAGATATTCGCGGGGCGGGGCGCCCGTCCCACACACGCGGTCACCGTCCTGGCCGCGGGAGACGGACCGCCTTGTCACCGAGTACGCCCCACATCGGACCGGCGTGACTGGGTGGCTGCGCGGGCGCCGTGCGTTGCTGCCAGGCGTGAACGACGCTCGCCCGGCCGGTCGCCTCCGTACGGACGGAGGTGGCGGGCCGGCGGCTGTGGGACACCCCCTCCACGCCGCCTGTGCCGCGGAAGTCACTTCGCTCCGGCGTCACGTCTGAGAACTGGGTTCAGCGTTGGCCCCGTCGGCGGCGACTTCGGGGGCCGGCGGCAACGCGAACCGACGCCGGCCGCACGGGCCGCCCACGCGGTCAGGCCCGGGCGGAGAGACAACCGAGGTGCTTGCGGACCGTCTCGAACGGCATCGCGGGGCGTCCCCGGCGGCCTCGCCCGGCATGAGCGACGCGCCGCGGTTCAGGCGATGAGCAGGCGGAGGCCGAGATCTGCCGCGTCGAGGTCGGCGAGGTGGCTGTTGTCCTCGGCCCACCGGCCGGAGTCGAGGTCGTCGCTGAGGCTTCGTACCGCCCGCTGCTCGGCCTGTGGTCCGACCCTCGTCCACACCGACACCGCACGGCGTACGTGTTCCTCCAGATAGGCCCGCGGTCGGCGCCAGTACGCCTCGAACAGGCCGTCGGCGCAGTCCCACGGGACGGGGACCGGCTCAGCGCGGGCACCGATCGCGTCGGCCATCCCGGCGAGCGAGGGAAAGCCCGCGAGGACGGTGGCGAACTCGGGCAGGTAGACGCGGGTGAGCCAGAACCGGGCCTGCCATCCGGGCTCGTCGGTGTCGAAGGTGAGCACCACCACGCGGCGGGCCACGCGCCGCATCTCGCGCAGCCCCGCTGCCGGGTCTTCCCAGTGGTGAACGGTGGAGACGGCCATCGCGACGTCGAAGGAGCGGTCCTCGAACGGCAGGCTCTCCGCGGTGGCGGCCACGCACGGCGCCGAGCCGGCGGGGCGCTGTTCCCGCATGACAGCCGATGGCTCCACCGCGGTCACGTCGCGATCGGCGGGTTCGTAGGAGCCGGTGCCGGCCCCGACGTTCAGCACCGTCCGCGCGTCCCCGAGCGCGTCCCAGATCTGCGCGGCGATCCGCGGATCGGTACGCCGTGTCGCGGTGTAGGCGCCGCCGATCGCGTCGTACAGCCGTGTACCGAGCATTTCCAGTTGCTCCTCCGGTGTCACCTTCAGTCCCTTCGCCCGTGCCTCGAGTTCCGTGTCGATGGCCGCCACCATGGCGTCGGCGCGATCACGCCGCTCCAGCAGCAGGCCGCGCAGTCGGCGCAGGTGCGCGACCGCGTCGGTGGACGGGTCGCCGACCAGTTCCGCGACCTCCCGCAGCCCGAAGCCCAAGCGCCGATAGGCGAGCACCTCCCGCAGCCGCTCCACGTCGCCCGCCGAATAGGCCCGGTACCCGGCCGCGGTGCGCGCCGACGGACGCACGAGCCCGATCTCGTCGTAGTGATGCAGTGTGCGGACGCTCACGCCGGCCAGCCCGGCCACGCGTCCCACGGTCCAGTGTTCCTCCACGGCACCGACTATGGAGCCTGACGCAGCGTGAGGGTCAAGAGCCGGCGTCGGCTCCGGAGGTCGGGGCATCCCGTGCGTCGCCGTCACCCCTCGCCGGATATGTGACCTGCGGCAACCAGCACGTCTCGGCCAGGGCGCCGTGCGCGGCGACCATGTGGGCGCCGCCGACCAGTTCGACCACGCCGTGGACCGGCTCGAGGCGCTGGAGCGCGGTCAGGTCGGTGACGATCTCGTGGGCGCCGAGCACGCGCAGTGCGTCCGCCTTCGCCGGGTCGCTGGTCAGCGCGGTGACATGTGCGCCGCCTCGGACCGTGAGCCGCAGGGTGAAGCGGCCCGTGCCGCCGCTCGCGCCGGTCACCAGGACGTGCCGTCCCAGGATCGGGCCGATGCGATGCAGTGCGCGCAGGGCCGTGCCGGCCGCGACCGGCAGCGTGCCGATCGGGCCGAGATCGGCGCCCTCGGGGACGGTGCCCACCACATCGGTGTCCACGGCGCGCAGTTCGGCCCAGGCTCCGTCGGCCCCTCCGCATGGGGTACGCCCCGCTGCCGTGGGGCGCACACCTTGACCGCGGGGCGCCGGGGAAGGATGTCGCCGAAGCCTACGAGCCGTCAGGCCGAGGATCCGCTGTCGATGACCAGGTCGGTGCCCACTACCGCGCCGGCCGCGGACGAGGCGAGGTAGAGCACCGCGGCCGCCACTTCTGCGGCCTCCGCGACCCGGCCGAGCGGGTTCTCCGTCTTCACCCGCTCGGCACGGTCGGCCTCGGTCTCGCCGGGCCGCAGCGACATGGGTCCGGCGGCAGCGCCCGGGCTGACCGCGTTGATGCGAATGCCCTGGTGGATGTGGTCGAGAGCGGCGGCACGGGTCAGCGCGGAGACCGCTGCCTTCGAGGTGATGTACGCGGCGAGGTTCGGGATCCGCAGGTGTGCGCCCAGGTTGGAGGAGATGTTGACGATGGCGCCGCCGCCGTTCTCCCTCATGTGCGCGATCTCGTGCTTCATGGCCAGCCAGACGCCGGTGACATTGGTCCGCAGCACCGCGTCCCAGTCCTCCTCGCTCACCTCGCCGACAGGTACGGCCCCGCGGAGTATCCCGGCGTTGTTGACCGCGATGTCCAGTCCGCCGAAGCGGGTGACGCTCTCGTGTACGAGGTTCTGGAGCCGACCGGAGTCGGTGACATCGGCGGTGACGGAGACGGCCGTGCCACCGGCTGCCTCGATGAGGCCGACCGTCTCGTCCAGAAAGGCCGCGGTGCGCCCCGCGGCGACCACGGACGCGCCCTCGGCGGCGAAGGCGAGCGCGATCGCGCGGCCGAGGCCGGATCCCGCGCCGGTGACGAGGGCGGTCTTGCCAGTGAAGCGGTTCATTTCGGTGACTCCTTCAAGTGATGGACTACTTGGTGCGGTGGTTCAGGAGGGCCACGACGGCGAGGGCGGTCCCCGTCGCGGCCAGGGACGAGGCGTCGCCGCCGAGCGTGAGCAGGACGGCGAAGAGGACGGTCGGGCCGACCTCCATCGCGGTGTTCAGCACGCCACCCGCGAGCCCGGTCTGCTGCCGCGGTACACCTTCGGTGGCGAGCACGGCGGCTCCGGCGAAGGAGGCCGCGGTGCCGGCAGGCAGCAGCACGAGGCCCGGCAGCAGTCCGTACGCGTACCAGGTGTGCGCGTCGAGCCCGGTCAACGCGAGGAGGACGAGCCCGGCCGCGCCCGTGCCCAGCCCGGCGGCCGTGACGGTCCGGGCCCCGTACCGGCCGATGAGCGGTCCTGCCACCCGGCCCGAGGCGATCAGCGCGACGGCGAACGGCACGAAGGCGGCCGAGGTCTGCGCCTGTGACCAGTCGCGCGCCTGCTGGAGGTGGAGTGAGAGAACCACGAAGGTCATGGCGGTCCCGCAGGCGCTCAGTGCGATGGCCGTGAGGGCGAGGGCCCGCCGCCGGTCGAGCAGGAAGCGAGGTGGCAGCAGCGGATCGCGGGCGAGGCGCTCGGCGTACCAGAACGTGGCAAGCAGCGCGGTCCCGCCGAGCAGCGGCACGAGCACGTCGGCCGACGACCAGGGGCGGGCATCGGTGACGACGAGCCCGTAACTGGCGAGGACGATCCCGACGGTGGCGAGCAGGGCGCCCGGCAGGTCGAGTGTCCTGTGCCGGTTCGGCGCGGTCTCCGGCAGCAGCCGGGGCGTGAGGGCGAGGGCTGCGACCGCCACCACGAGTGGTACGGCGAAGGTCCAACGCCAGGAGAGCAGCGGCGAGATGACACCGGAGAGCAGATGGCCCGCGGTCGCGCCGAGTACCGAGAGTCCGCCCCAGGTGGCCATCGCCCTGCCGTACACGGTGGGGGAGGGGAAGACGGTGCGCAGCACGGCCATGGCGGCGGGGGCGACGAGGGCCGCGCCCGCGCCCTGGGCTAAGCGTGCCGCGAGCAGTGCCCGGATGCCGGGGGCGAGTGGGGCGGCGGCCGAGGCGGTGGCGAAGAGGACGAGGCCCGCGGTGAGGGCGCGCCGCCCTCCGTAGCGGTCGGCGAGACGTCCGCCGAAGAGCACCAGTCCGCCGAAGGTCAATCCGTAGGCGGCGCTGAGCAGGATCAGGTCGGCGCGTTCCAGGTCGAACTCGCGCCCGATGTGGGGCAGCGGTACGGCGAGCGCGGCGAGTGTGAAGATCAGCGTGGTCTGGACGCTGCCGAGGAGGACGAAGACGCGTCGGTGCCGCATGGTGGAGACGCGGGCAGCGTCTGTGGCGGTCATGCATCCCCCTGATATTTGACCGATCGGTTCATTATTTGGGCATGAAGGGAACCCGCTGGTTGACGGTGAGTGTGATTCAGTCCAGCAGTGTCAGCGCCTGCTCGGCCGCGTCCCGCACCCGGGCGGGATCGTTCGACGCCTTGCCGACGATCCGTACGCCTTGCAGCAGGACGAGCAGCATGCGGGCCAGCGTGCGCGGTTCACGGTCCTCGGGAAGCTCGCCCTGGGCCTGGGCCCGTACGAGTGCGGAATGCAGCAGGGTTTCGACGTGCTCCCAGCTGGTCTCGACCCGGCGGGCCGCGGCGGGGTCGTGCGGGGCCAGCTCGGCCGCGGTGTTGGTGACGAAGCAGCCGTTCAACCGCCCTTGCGGCGAGGCGGCCTCCGCGGCGAAGCGGCGCACCACCGCCCGCACCGCGGGCAGCGCGGGGCCCGGCTGGGACAGCTCCGTGAGAAGAAGCGGGTCGCGCGTTTCGGCGTACCGGTCCATGGCCTTCAGGTACAGCTCATGCTTGCTGCCGAAGGTCGCGTAGATGCTGGCCCGGCCGACGCCGAGGTGCTCGACGAGGTCCGCCACCGACGTCGCCTCGTAGCCGCGCCTCCAGAACAGCTCGAGGGCCGACTGCAGCGCGGCGTCCGGATCGAATTGCTTGGTCCTGGCCACGTCGAAGACCATAGGCGCGTCCAGAACGATCGGTCAATAACTGCTTTGTGGCCAGGCTTGTGAGGACTCCTCACCTCGGCGCACGAGCGGCTCGGTGACGAGGGCGTCCGTGCCGTCCGCCGGCTCCTGAGCGGCCGTCACGGCGCCCTGTTGAGGTCTGCCGACTCAGCGAACAGCGATCGGGGTGTCGGCTCCCCGGCCCACGATCACCCCTCGTCCGCCAGGCCCCGCACAGGGTCGGAGCCCAGGACTCTGGCAGTGAAGTCCGCCAGTTGCGCCCGCATCCTTTCGCGCGGCACACACTCGTGCCCGGCCAGATGCTCGACAAGGTCGGCTCGGGTGGCCGCGAGCAGGGCGTGAGCGGTGAAGTCGCTGTCGGACAGGCCGGGGATCTGCCCCAGCATGGTGTCCAGCAGATCGTGCCAGCGCTCGTAATGATCCGCCTGGTACGGGCTGCTGCTCCCGCCTTCCTCCAGGGCCAGCATGAGGCGGCGGTTGTCGAGTTTGAAGCACAGGAGGGTGTCGAGCAGGGCCGGTACGCGCTGCTGCGGCGGCGTCGCGGGGCCCAGGGGTGGAGGTCCGGCTTCAACGGCCTCCCTGACTGGTTCCAGCCGTGCTTCGTACAGCGCGCGCAGCAGTCCGGGTCGGTCGCCGAAGGCCCTGAAGAGCGTGCCTTTGCCGACGCCGGCCGCCGCTGCGACGGCGGCCAGGGTGACACCTTCCGGGCTCTCGCAGCGGGCGAAGAGGGCGTCGGCGGCCGCCAGGACGGCCTGCCGGTTACGGGCGGCATCCTTGCGGGGTTTGCGCTCGGGCATGCTGCACCTCCGATTGCAAAGCGGACCACGGGTCCGTATCGTTGAAGCGGACCCAGGGTCCATATTCCATGAGATGGAGGATACCCATGTCCGCACCGACTTCTCCGGCGTACCTCTACCGCCACAGCCTGCGGCTGTTGCTGGACAAGGACATTCCCGCGTGGGTCGCCTTGTGGGCCGAGGACGGCTCCTTGGAGTTCCCCTTCGCCCCTGACGGCTGGCCGAAGCGTCTGAAGGGCCGGGAGGCCATCGCCGCGTACATGCGCCATTACCCGGATCACATCGATTTGCACGACTTCCCCGAGTTGCGGATCCACCAGAGCACCGATCCCGAGACCATCGTGGTCGAGATGCGTGGCGTCGGCCGCCTGGTGGAGACCGACCGGCCCTTCGACATGACCTACATCGCCGTCGTAACAGTCCGGGACGGGCACATCACCTCCTACCGCGACTACTGGAACCCCCTCGCCGTCCTCGAACCCGGCACCGATTTCACCAGGAGCAGTCGATGACAACCGCCGGCACCATCTTGGTCATCGGCGCCACCGGCACCACCGGCAGCCGCACCGTGGCGCAACTGTCAGCCTCCGGCCACCGCGTCAAGGCCGCCAGTCGTCGCGCCGTCAACGTCCCCGGCGCGGAGCCGGTCGCCTTCGACTGGTACCAACCCGCCACCCACCCCGCCGCCCTCGACGAAGCCGACCGCGTCTATCTGATACCGCCCGTAGGCGACGCCGACCCGGCCGCGGTCATGCTGCCGTTTCTCCGGCAGGCCCGCACCGCCGGCGTGCACCGTGCGGTGCTCCTCAGTTCCTCGGCCATCCCCGAGGGCGGCCCGGCGGTGGGAACAGTGCACCAGGCCCTGCCCGATCTGTTCGAACAGTGGGCGGTGCTGCGGCCCTCGTGGTTCATGCAGAACTTCACCGGCACACATGCGCACGCCGTGAGCATTCGCGCGGAAGGCGCCATCTGGACCGCGGCCGGGGGCGGCCGGGTCGGCTTCGTCGACGTCGAGGACATCGCGGCCGTCGCTGTCCGTGCTCTGACCGACGAACACGCCCCCAACACCGATCTCGTCCTCACCGGGCCGGAGGCGCTCAGCTACGACGACATCGCCACCACCGTCACCCAGGTCACCGGCCGGCCCGTGGACCACCACCGCCTGTCCTGCGAACAGATGCGCGACCGCCTCGCGGCGCACGTGCCGCCGGAGTTCGCCTCGATGCTGGCCGGCATGGACAGTGCCATCGCCGAGGGGGCGGAGGACCGCATCACCGGCACCGTCCAGCGCCTCACGGGTCGGCCCGCGCGCAGGTTCCGCGATCTCCTCGAACGAGAGATGGGGTGAAGCAGCAGACCCGTCGTCCCCCGGCGTCAGAGCCTCGACACTCGCGGCCGCCCAGGCCACTGCCGTACGCGACACCGCCGCCCACGGGGCGGCCACGTCCAGGTCCGTCTTGTGCAGAAGCTCATGATGCGGTCGGAAGTGCCAAGTCAGCTTGACACCCCCTCCCGTCGCCGGTCATCGCCGGCCGCGGCGGGGACGGCGTTGTCGATGAGGACGGCGGCGATGGCGGCGGCGGTGGGGAAGGTGTCGGTGTCGAGGACCCGGGTGCGCGCCGCGGCGCCGTCGATGAGCAGCGCGAGCTGCTCGCCGAGCTGTTCAGGGTCGGTTGCACCGGCTTCGCGGGCGGTGTCGGCGAGCCGCGCGGCGACGGCCTTCTTGTAGTCGCGTGCGTACTGGGATGCGGGGTGTTGGGGGTCGTGGAGTTCGACGGCGGCGGCGATGTAGGGGCACAGGGGAGTGGTGGGGGGGATGTCGAAGGCGGCGAGGAGCCGTTCGCGGGGGGTGAGGTCGGTGCGGTCGAACACGCCGGACAGAACGGCGGGGTCGAACCGGCGCAGGTACTCGGCGACGAGTTCGTCCTTGCCGGTGAAGTGCTGGTAGGCCGTGCGTTTGGACACCTGGGCCGCCGCGCAAAGCTGGTCCATGCCGGTTCCGTTGATGCCTTGCTCGCGGAACAGCTGCTGGGACGCGCTGAGGATGCGCTCGCGGGCGCCCCGGCCGCGGCGGCGGCCCGTGGGGCCCTTCTCCAACTCCGTCATGGGCCCATCGTACCGCAGCCAGGTAATGACCGGTGTACATAGTTTGCGTCCCGGTCGGCTGTCCAGTACCTTAAGCACACAGGGCGGTGTACTTATCGTCGCCCCAGGTACATACGGCACCACCGACCCAAGGGAATGACCATGGGAAAGCTCGACGGCAAGGTCGCGGTCATCACCGGCGGCACCACCGGCATGGCACTGGCCGGCGCGAAGCTGTTCGTCGACGAGGGGGCGCACGTCTTCATCACCGGCCGCCGCCAGGACGCCCTTGACGAGGCCGTGAAGCAGATCGGCCGTAACGTCACCGGCGTCCGGGGCGACGCCGCCGACCTCGACGACCTGGACCGCCTGTACGACACCGTCAAGCGGGAGAAGGGAAGCCTCGACGTGCTGTGGGCCAGCGCAGGCGGGGGCGAGCCCGCCCCGCTCGGCGAGATCACCGAGGCCCACTTCGACGCCGCGTTCCACCTCAACGCCCGCGGCACCCTGTTCACCGTCCAAAAGGCCCTCCCGCTCTTCAACGATGGCGGTTCCATCCTCATGACCGGCTCCAACGCCTCCCTCGGGGCCTTCCCCGGCTGGAGCGTCTACGCCGGCAGCAAGGCCGTCCAGCAGGCATGGACCCGCGTCTGGCTCAACGAGCTCAAGGACCGCCGCATCCGCGTCAACGTCCTGACCCCCGGCCAGGTCGCCACCGCCAAGCAGGAAGAACTCTTCGACGAGGCCACCAAGCGCCAGTTCGAGTCCCTCATCCCCCGCGGCCGGATGGGCCGCCCCGACGAAATCGCCACCGCCGCCCTCTTCCTCGCCTCCGACGACTCCAGCTACGTCAACGGCATGGAACTCGTCGCCGACGGCGGCACCACCGCCATCTGAACCGAACGGCACACAACCGGGGAAGGACGTCTCATGAGCAGCATCAGCATCATCGGCACCGGGAACATGGCCCGCACCATCGGAGCGCGGGCGACAGCGGGCGGCAACACCGTCGAGATCATGGGCCGCGATCAGTCCAAGGCCGCCGACCTGGCCAAGGCTCTCGGAGGCGGCGCCACGACGGGAGAATGGGGTACCGCCCCGGCCGGGGACATCGTCATAGTGGCCCTGTTGCACGACAGCGTCGTGCCGGCCGTCGCCCAGTACGGGGACGCTCTCGCGGGCAAGGTCATCGTCGACATCAGCAATCCCTTCAACTCCACGTTCGACGGACTGGCCCACCGCGAGGAGACCTCGATCGCGCAGCAAGTAGCCAAGGCGGCCCCGGCCGGCGCCGGCGTGGTGAAGGCGTTCAACACCGTCTTCCGACATGTCCTGGAGACGGGTCGGCCCGATGTCTTCATCGCCGGCGACAATGCGCAGGCCAAGGCAAGTGTGGAGGCGTTCGTCGAGAGCCTCGGGCTGCGCCCGCTGGACGTCGGAGGCCTGGGGATGGCGCACTGGCTGGAAGGAGCGGGCGTGGTCACGGTCGGCCTCGCCAACCACGGGGTGGGGAGCCTGGACTTCGCCCTCGGCATCACCGAACTTCCCGTCCGAGCAAGCGGTTGACGGATCACCGAAGGGACTCGCCCATGCGGTCACCACGGCGAGGCGTCATCGAACTGCCGGCAGTCTGAGGCCACGATCCGGTCCACCTGACCGGCAACCGGCAACCGGCGACCGGCAACCGGCGACCGGCAACCGGCAACCGGCGGCTCGAATCCTCACTCCGGCAGCGGCTGCGCGGGGGCCGGTCAGCCGTTCCCGGTTCATTTCTGTCGGGCGTACTTCCTCGGCCGGCCACTGCGCCCGCCGCTCTTCGTGAGCCTCGGCCGGGCACTTGATCTGTCGGACGCGCGCAGAGGACCCTGGCGATGACGATTGCCAGGGTCCTCTGCGTCGGAACGGACACGGTTTCTGCGACCCGCTCCGGCACCCGGCAATCCCCGGTCGCCCCTTTGACCCTGCGTGGGCCAAGGACCCGTTTGTGAGAGGGCAGAGTGCCGGGCCGTGCGTGCGTTGTCGTCCGGCCCGCACGCCATGGCCCGGCCCCCACCGTCTCTTCAGTCCAGGTCGGACATGTCGAGTACGAAGCGGTAGCGGACGTCGTTTTGCCGGAGACGGTCGATTGCCGTGTCCACCTGTGACGACGGGAGTACTTCGATGTCGGCGTCGATGCTGTTGTCGGCGCAGAACTGGAGCATCTCGGCTGTCGCCAGGCGGCCTCCGCTGCCCGCGGAACTGAGCTTCTTGCGGCCGATGAGCAGGTCCGTGGCCTCGACGGTGACGGGGCCCAGGTACCCGAGGAGGCTGAGGGTGCCGTCCATCGCCACCAGCTTCAGATACGGGGCGAGGTCGTGGGGGGCGGAGACGGTGTCGATGACGACGTCGAAGGTGTCGCGTGCCGTGGCCATCTGCTGGGTGTCGGCGGAGGCGATGAGATCGTGAGCGCCGAGCTTGCGGGCGTCGTCGCGTTTGTCCTGGGTGCGGCTGATGACGGTCGTGGTGGCGCCGAGTGCCACGGCCATCTTGACCGCGAGGTGGCCCAGGCCGCCGAGCCCGGCCACGGCGACGCGACTGCCGGTGCCCACACCGAGGGAGCGCAAGGGTTCCCAGACGGTGACGCCGGCGCACATCAGCGGGGCGGCTGCGGCCGGGTCGAGGTCGGAGGGGAGCGGATAGGCGAAGGTGGCGCGCACGACGTACTCGCGGGAGTAGCCGCCCAGGGTGGTCGACCCGTCCTGCCGGTCGGTGCCGCCGTAGGTCAGAGTCGGGAAGGAATGGCAGAAATTCTCCTGCCCGGCTTCGCACATGGCGCACATACCGCAGGAATCGACGATGTTGCCCACCGCGACGTGGTCGCCGACCGAGAAAGTCGTCACCTCGGGGCCGGTCCCGGTCACCACGCCGGTGAATTCGTGCCCGGGTACCAGGGGCGCCTCCGCTTGCTCGTCGACGGCGTGCAGGGCGTGCAGGTCGGTGTGGCACACGCCGCAGTAGTCGATCTGCACCGCGATGTCGTCCGGGCGCAGGTCACGGCGCTCCAGCGACGCGCGCCGCAGCGTCGTCGGGCCGGCTGCCTGCCATCCGGTGGTCGTTCGCATGGTGGCTCCTTAAACAGACTGTTCTGTCTATTGCAACATAAGCGCGAGAGGGTCGCCTGGGCAAACCAACTGTTCTGTTTGGTAGGGTGGGGTCATGCCGGAACAGCCCCAGACCTCGCGAGGCGCCGCGACCTACCAGCGCATCCTGGACGCCGCCACCGGAGAGTTCGCCCAGCACGGCATCGCCGGGGCGCGCATCGAACGCATCGTGACGGCAGCGCGCACCAACAAGGCACAGCTCTACGCCTACTTCGGCGACAAGGAGCGACTCTTCGACGCGATCTTCCTCAGCTCGCTGGAGCGCATCACCAACGTCGTGCCCATCGACGCCGACGATCTCGCGGACTGGGCCGTTCGTCTCTACGACGAATACCTGCGCCGCCCCGACCTCATCCGGCTGGCGACCTGGACACGACTGGAGCGTCGGCCTGCCGGGCACCTCGTCGAGACGCACCAGCACTACGACGACCGCAAGCTCACGGCCATCGCCGAGGCCCAGGCCGCCGGGCGGGTCCGCGCAGGTGACCCGTTCGACATCATGGCCGTGGTCATCGCCATGTCCATGGCCTGGTCACCGGTGAGCAATGTATACGCGGCCAGCAGCCGAGAACCCGATGACGTACATGACCAGCGCCGCTCCCTGCTCCGCGACTGCGTCCACAGTGCCACTGCGGTCGGCAGGGGCGACGCACCCCCTTCGTGAGGCCACCAACTTCCCCGGTGGCGCTCACGCACGTTGCACGGGCTCCGGCCAGGACCGGAACCCGGGTCGCACGCCGGAAGTCCGACTGCTTCCCCCTACGGGGCGCGGGCCGGGTACCGTCGCCCGGATGCACAGGTCGGGGCCCCGCTCCTCAGCGGTATCGAGCCGTGCAGTCCCATGGTCTACGGTCTCCTATTGCACCAGCACCGATCAGTCCAGCAACGGGGAAGTACGCACATGCGCAAGACAGCAACCCTCACCACCAGTCTGCTCGCGGCGGCGGTCCTGGTGACCGGGTGCGGCAGTGAGAAGAAGGACGCCGGCCCGGCCAAGGCGAGCGAGTCATCACCGAGCACCTCGGCGAGCGGCGAGGCGAAGGGCTCGTCCTCGGGGAAGAAGGGTGTTCCGCATCAGGTGGTCTTCGAGGTGGGCGGCACGGGCGCGGCCCAGGTCATGTGGAACGGGAACAGCAACCACTTCGAACAGGTGACGCTGCCCTGGACCAAGACGGAGTCCATGCAACTGGAAGGCGCCGAGCTGACTGTCGGCGTCACGGTGTCGGTGGTGCCCGGCTCGGTCAAGGGCCCGGACGGGATGCTCAAGCCGGCCCCGTGCACGATCAAGGTCGATGGCAAGCAGGTCGCCGACAACCAGGACGGCAAGTCGGCCAAGCCCTGCGAGTACAAGCTCAAGGACTGACGGCCGGCACGCGCTTCGCCTCGTTCCGCCGAGGCGTCTACGTGTGCTCCGCCGCACCGTCGGGCGTGTACCCGCCCGCGGTGCGCCGGGGCCGGCCGGTCCCGCCACTCAAGCGCGCAAACCCCAGGCCTGCGGCTCCGTGGACGTTGAGGTTGTCCCGGACGAGCACGATCGGGCCACCCAGCTGCTGGTGGGCGGCGATCAAGCAGGTCCCCGGTAGCCGCGCCAGGAGAAGCTCTTGCGCCCGTCCCGGTTGTCGTCGTCCCGCCGCGGCCGGCAGATCAGCCTCGACCGGCGGCCGGGTTTGCAGCAGGTCAGCGCCGCGATGGACATCCGTCTTCGTGAACATCCGCGAACCCGCACCACCGGAGTCCGGCCACGTGGTGACCAGGTCTTCGCGTGCGGCGGCGTCATGGCGCACCTTGGCCAGCCCGGCCTCCAAGCTCCTGCGCAGTCAGTCCCGGCAGAGCCAAATCCGGTGCCTGACCGGTCCGTTCATCGTGCACGTGCTAGCCCCGGGTGGTGATGTGTTCGTGGGTGTTCATCATCCTCCCGGCACACCATGGCACACACCCGCTGAGCCTTCCCCTTGATCCAGGATCACCTGGAGACCGGAACCTGAGGTTTCAGAGGAAGCAGCACCAGGTGGGATGCAATTACACGCAGCGGTACACCGAGGCGTTCAAGCCGGACGCGATTGCGCTCGTCGACTCCTCGGGCAAGACGGTCACCGCCGTTGCCGGGGAACTCGGCATCAGCTCGGAATCCCTGCGTGGCTGGTACCGCAAGATGAAGGCGGACCGACGATCGGGACCATGAGAAAGGACGACCGCCTTCTTCGTCAAGGAGAGCGACCGGTGAGCGAGTTGTACCCCGATCGTTCTGCTGTGCCGGGCGCTGCATGCCGCCCGCTCCTCCTCCTGCGCGTGGCGCGAGGGCAAGGCCGCCCGCCGTGTTCAGCAGGCCGCCGACGGCGCGCTCGCGCACGAGATCACGGTGCTGCACGTCGCCTCCCGCCGCACCTACGGAGTCCCACGCATCCACGCCGAACTGTGGCGTCCGGCGCGGCGGGTGAACTGCAAGCGCGTCGTCCGGGTGATGCGCGAGCGCGATGTCCGTGGCGTCACCCGACCGGGTCGCTCGTTCCTCCTCGTCGTGAGGGGGTGCGGCGCGAGGGGGCACGATGCCGCAGGTGATGGCGGGTGGTGTGGGGGAGGGGTCAGTCCCGCCAGCGCATGTCGTGCTGATGCCGCAGGCGATGGATCTCCCACCACGCCAGTGCCGTCACCGATGCCGGGCCGCCTAGGACGGCGCAGACCGCGAGCGCCTCCGGGCCCGGCGGTAGACCGCCTGCGGCCCAGCTGACGAGGGCGAACACCCAGACCGCAGCGCACGTCGCCAGCGCTGGGAGCGCAGCATGGACGGCAGAGAGGCTGAAGGCGTTGCGCACCGCCGGTCCGGAGGCGAAGTACAGGAAGTAGACGATCCACCAGAACGGCGCCCAGAGGGCCAGTACGGGCACGTACAGGAGGAATATGGTCGATGCGGTGATGGTGTGTGGCAGCAGGGCCTCCATGGCCATGAGCGCCGCCACGAACAGCACTGGCACGAGCACCCAGGCGCCGATGTACCCCAGGATGGGCAGGCCGGCGCTCCTGAATTGCGCCCGCATGAGCAACCGCCTCTCGCGACGGGCCGCCCAGTACAGCACTGCCGCCACCAACACCGCACTCGCCAGCGCCAGCCAGGGGGCGAGGTAGAGCCGTTGCAGGGCCTGATCCCAGGCATCCCACACGCCGCCGTAGAGAGCCAGCAGCCCTCCCGACATGGCGAGGGCGACCCACGCCCGCGCCCGTTGCACCTTCAGCACAGTGCGGTCCTCGACGCGTCCCGCAGGGCGAGGGGGAAAAGCGCGGCGGGCGGTCCGGCGGGCCGCGCGAGCAACCTGGTACGAGACCATCAGTGCCACTGCCAGCCACCACAGGCACGGCACCATCAGCACCAATACGACAGGGCGCACGCTCCCGGGGCGCCGGCCCCGCACCAGCTCGCGCAACGTCGGCCAGTCATCCTCACGCAGCCTGCGCCACAACGGCGTGGCCGGCTGTGGTGTGTTGTCCGGGCCTCTTGGGGGACGGGGAGGATGGGGAGGACGGTGCGGAGGTCGCGAGCGGCGTAAATCGCGGTCCATCTCAGTTCCTTTCACGGTGGTCGGAAAGAGACGCGACCCAGCCGACCGCGGTTCCGGCACACTCCGGCTGGTGCTGCCCGGTCCCACACAAACCAGCGGCCCTACGGCGCGGCCAACCTCGTCAGCCTGCAGCGGTCTTGACCTGCATCCATCCGAACAGAACCCGGTGTCGCCGACTTGGTCGCGCCAGCGGCACCCCTACTCCAGGCAGTACCGCCGGACCGCCCCACCCGAGCCCATGCAGCGCGGCACCAGGGCCTTCAGACCATACGACCCGAGATGTCGGTGTGCGGGGTCACGACTGTGGTTCCGGTAGCGGGATGGCGCGGAAGACAGTCTCAGGGTCGACGCGGTGCTTGATGTCGAGCAGGCGGGCGCTGTTGGGACCGTAGGCGTGTGCGGTCAGGTCGACAGTCCGGGTCCTGATCTCGACATGGCGGCCGAAGGGGAACGCGGCATCCATCCCCGCCAGTGAGTCGGCGAGCGCGGTCGGACCGATCTGCGCCATCAACGGGCTGCCGAGGCGGGCGAGTGGTGCCGTAACGCGTTCACCCGTGGCCGCGTCACCACACCAGGTCGGTGCGACGAAGAGCACCGGCGCCCCGTCCGGCCCGGCGACAAAACCGGTCTGGACGGTCAGCTCGTCCGGGCCACCCGCGGGCAGATGATCGGCGAGCACGATATCGATCGACAGCACACTGTCCACCGCGAGCCCGAAGCAGCCCGACAGCGGGCCGTAACCACCACCGAGAGCCAGACCCACCATCCCGACTGTGCCAACCGTGCCTGTCACCGCGACCGGACCGTGGGCCTGTGCGGTGCCGACGAGGTCGCCGGCGGTCGCGCCGCCGGTGACCTGCGCTGTTCGCGACTGCGGATCCACGAGTCTCGGCTTTCAGGGCGCCAAGGGCAGTTCGGGGCAGGAAGCCTTCCTCCACTTTGCCTTCCGACGACGTCAGATGGCGCAGTCCGGGCAGAAGCCGCGGTACGTCACTTCGACTTCGGAGACCGTGAAACCGAAGGACTGTGAGGGCGGAAGGTCCGAAAGGGGATCACCCGTCGGGTGCACGTCGCGGATCAAGCCGCAGCGCGCGCAGAGCAAGTGGTGATGAGGGCTACGCGCGTTGGGGTCGTAGCGCTTGGCGCGGCCGTCGGTCGACACCTCGACGACCTCGCCGCGGTGCACCAGTTCGCGCAGGGTATTGTACACCGTCGCCCGGGAGATCTCGGGCAGTCGCTCCGCCGCGCGGGCGTGCACCTCGTCGGCGGTCAGGTGAATGTGATCTCCGTCGAGCACTTCGGCGACCACGCGCCGCTGCGCGGTCAGCCGCCAGCCACGTTCGCGAAGCCGCCCCAGGAGATCGCTCATGCTCAGCACCCTAACAGGGTTCGGCGACAACTCGAGAGCGGATATTCTTCTAGATGGCACCTTGCCTTAGATTCTGTCCAATGTAGGGTGGTGCCGAAATACGCGCGGGGCAGCTTGCCTCGGACTGATGGCCGGCCGGGACCGTCAGGCCATCAGCGCATGCGAAGAACCACACCGAGGAGCAAGTCTTGCCTGAGAACAACCAGAAGCCGCTGACCACGGTTGCCGGTGCACCGGTTCCCGACAACCAGAACTCCCTGACGTCCGGCCCGCGTGGACCGATGCTTCTGCAGGATGTGTGGTTCCTGGAGAAGCTCGCCCACTTCGACCGCGAGGTCATTCCGGAGCGCCGGATGCACGCCAAGGGGTCTGGGGCGTTCGGCACCTTCACGGTGACTCACGACATCACGCGCTACACGAGTGCGAAGATCTTCTCCGAGATCGGCAAGAAGACTCCTCTGTTCACTCGGTTCTCCACGGTCGCGGGTGAGCGCGGCGCCGCCGACGCCGAACGCGACATCCGCGGTTTCGCCGTGAAGTTCTACACCGAAGAGGGCAACTGGGACCTCGTCGGCAACAACACCCCCGTCTTCTTCTTCCGCGACCCGCTGAAGTTCCCGGACCTCAACCACGCGGTGAAGCGCGACCCGCGCACCAACATGCGCAGCGCCGAGAACAACTGGGACTTCTGGACCAACCTCCCCGAGGCCCTGCACCAGGTCACGATCGTGATGTCGGACCGCGGTATTCCGGCCTCGTACCGGCACATGCATGGTTTCGGCTCGCACACCTACAGCCTGATCAACGCCGAGGGCGAGCGGTTCTGGGTCAAGTTCCACCACCGCACCCAGCAGGGCATCAAGAACCTCACCGACGCCGAGGCCGAGGCCCTCGTCGGCAAGGACCGCGAGTCCCACCAGGGCGACCTCTTCAACGCGATCGAGGACGGCGACTTCCCGAAGTGGAAGCTGTTCATCCAGGTCATGCCGGAGGCCGACGCGGAGAACTACCGCTTCCACCCCTTCGACCTCACCAAGGTCTGGTCGAAGAAGGACTACCCGCTGATCGAGGTCGGCGAGTGGGAGCTCAACCGCAACCCCGACAACTACTTCGCGGACGTCGAGCAGGCCGCCTTCAGCCCGGCCAACGTGGTCCCGGGCATCAGCTTCTCCCCCGACAGGATGCTGCAGGGCCGGCTCTTCTCCTACGGTGACGCCCAGCGTTACCGCCTCGGCGTCAACCACCACCAGATCCCGGTCAACGCCCCGAAGAACCCGGTGAACTCCTACCACCGCGACGGCGGCATGCGCGTCGACGGCAACCAGGGAGCCACCCCGGGCATCGAGCCCAACTCCTACGGACGCTGGCAGGAACAGCCCGCCTACCGCGAGCCGAGCCAGGCCGTGGGCGCCGTCGCCGACCGGTTCAACTACCGTGAGGACGACGACAACTACTTCGAGCAGCCCGGCAACCTGTTCCGGCAGATGAGCCCGGAGCAGCAGCAGGTTCTCTTCGAGAACACGGCGCGCGCGATCGACGGCGCCTCGGAGCAGACGATCGAGCGGCACATCGGCAACTGCACCCAGGCCGACCCGGCCTACGGCGCAGGTGTCCGCAAGGCGATCGAGGCCCTGGCCGCCGGCAACATCTGACCGGGCCGGTCAGCAAGACGCGCGGTACCTCGCACCGCGTCGGCGTGGGCACGCATGAGGTGCCCACGCCGACGCGGCGTATGGCTTCGGAGACTTCATGGACATGTACAACGGCGGTGGGCTGACTCCCGAGCAGACGGAGCGCGTGGTGGCCATCGCCATGGATCTGGCCCGGGAGGGCGCCACCGAGCAGTTGGTGGAGTTCGTGGAACACGGGCTGCCCGTGGACGTACGCGATCCGGCAGGCAACACTCTCCTCATGCTCGCCGCGTACCACGGTCACTCGGGCACCGTGCGGACCCTGCTCCGACACGGGGCCGACCCGGACCTTCGCAACGACAGGGACCAGGCCCCCATCGCCGGCGCCCTGTTCAAAGGCGCCGACGACGTGGTGACCGTGCTGCGCCGAGCCGGCGCGGACCTGGACTCCGGTACGCCGACCGCGCGGGCCGCCGCTTCCATGTTCGGCCGGGAACACCTACTCGCGAGCTGATTGGGGTGCCGCCTGACGGTCGGCATCGGTTGCCTGCGACTGATCCCGTACGTACAGCACACGCGGGCGGACGCGGCCAATGGGCCGGCGGATCCCGAGTCGACGGCCGACGGCGTACAACCGACCCCGGGTCGGCGGATCAAGACTGCTGTCATTCAGGGCGCGACCTTGGTGGGTGCAGCGGCGGTGCTGGCTTTGGCCGAGAGAATCGTCGGGCTGTTCTCCGGCCGACGCCTGCACAACCGGCGAGGACCTGTCCGGCCGATCACGAGCCTCGCCAAATGGCGGCCCGCGCCCGCCGTTGTCCCTGGCCCGGTCGCTGAGGGTGTGTCCCAGCGAGTCGATTCACCGTACAGGCCCTGCCTTGCCGAAGTCCTCGTCTGGGCAGGTCTGGCGGGCATGCTCGTACCCGTGGAGAAGGCCGGCGAGGCGATCACGTCCTCGATCCCTGCATCGGAGAGGACCGCGTCGGACAGGGCGGGGAACTTCCCGTCCCGGTCCCGGATCAGGACCCGCACCAGGCAGTTGACATCCTCCAGGTCCATGACGGGATTCCTCGTGGCCTGCGCCACCCACGAGGCCGTCGGGTGCGCGGTCGCGCCGGGGACCCGGATCCGTCGGCTGGCGTGCTCGATCTGGGCGAACACGTACAGTCGCGTCCCGGTCAGGGTGACCGTCCTGAAGAAGTCGCGGGCCGGCAGCGCGTCGGCCTGGGAGCGCAGGAAGTCGGCACACGTGATGGAGGTCCGCTCGGGCGCCGGGTCGGTCCTGGCCTCCCACAGGATCTCCCGGACCGTCGAGGCGGCGACCTTCACGCCCGGCACCAGCAGCTCGCCGTGGAGACGCAGGTAGCCCCACGTGGGGCTCTCCCGTGCCAGTCGCAGCACCAAGTGGCGGATGGAGAGCACGGTGCAGGGTCGATCCGGGTGCTTCGGCTTGGACCGGCGGCGTGGCGGCGGACGACGAGGTCGCGGTGCCAACGGAGCACCGTGTCCGGCCGCACCAGCAGCCGCAGCCCGCGCAGCACGTCTCGCGGCAGCCGGTACAACAGCGCCGCCAGGAAAGCCCGGTCACTCGGGCCGAAGCACCCCTTCTCCCGAGTTGGCGTCCCAGCACCGGCAGTTGGCGGCGCAGGGCGAGGATCTCCATGTCCTTGTCCCTATCACTCATCGGTAGCAGGCGCAGCATGGCGAACGCGTTCGCCATGTCCAGGTAGGCCAGTGGCAGCAGCACGGTTGGTCATCATGTGGCGTCGATCGGCAGCCGCGCGACGGCACAGACTCGACCGACCGCACGCGATATCCCGTACACCCGCACACCAGCTTCGGCCAGGGCGGGTGAGGTTATCGGCAAGTGCAGGCCGAGGCGTCCGGCTTCGCTGGCCCCTTCCACTTCAGCCATGCCTTTCGCCGACGCCACGGAGTGCCGCCGCGGAGGTACCGGGCGACAGGGCGGGTCATTTCTTGACCGCGACGCCGCAGACGGACACGTCGGCCGTGTCCTCCTCGGACTGCCCGGCGTCCGGGCGCCAGGTGGCCGTGGACACGATCCCCGGCTCCACCGGATCCAGGCCGGTGAAGAAGGCGGCGATCTCCTGCGGCGACCGCAGGTGGTAGGTGTTGGCCGACTGCCCGTTGTAGGCCCCCACCGCCGTGTTGAGCGCCTCGTTGGTGTTCGTGCCGTCGCTCAGTGCCAGGTAGCTGCCCGACGGCAGGGCCGACATCAGCGTGCTCACCAGGTCGGCGGGGCGTTCGGTGTCGGAGATCTGCCCCATGGTGCCCAGCACGGTCAGGGCGACCGGGCGGCTGAGGTCCAGGGTCTTTGCGGCTTCGGCCAGGATCCGCTCCGGATCCCTCACGTCGGCGTCGACGTAGTCGCAGGCGCCCTCGGCGCTGCTGGTGAGCAGAGCCTGCGCGTGCACCAGGACGAGGGGGTCGTTGTCGACGTACACGATGCGGCTCTCCGGCGCGATGCGCTGGGCCAGTTCGTGGGTGTTGTCGGCGGTGGGCAGTCCGGTGCCGATGTCGAGGAACTGGCGGACACCGGCCTCGCCCGCCAGGAAGCGCACGGCGCGGGCGAGGAATTTGCGTTGCAGCCGCGCGACGGCGGCGAACTCCGGAAACGTCTTCAGGATGACCTCGCCGGCCTCGCTGTCGACGGGGTAGTTGTCCTTGCCTCCCAGCAGGTAGTTCCAGACACGGGCGGAATGCGGGCGATCGGTCTGCAGTCTGGCCCTGACGTCTTCACGCGGGTGAGTCATGGGGAAAGCTTCACACACAGTTCTGTCTCCGTGAACCAATTGCCGCGAGTCCGGCCCGACTTCACTCAAGCCGAAGAGCCGCCAGTCCCGCGAGCGCCCCGCTGGTGAGGGACATGTACAGCGATGCATGGATTCGACAGCGTTGGCAAGCCAACCGGGGTGCAGGCTCCCGCGCGGCCGCCCTGGCCATGGTATTCAAGCTCGTCGAGTCCGCACAGGCACGATGGAGGGCCGTCAACGCACCCCACCTCGTCGCCCTGGTGAGGGCCGGAGCCCGCTTCGCCCGCCGTGCCCAGCGCGTCAGCTCCGAACGCTCGGCCTCGGAGAGCACCAGCTCCGGCTTGCGCCGGCCCGACCGCGGCTCGTCCACCAGCCCCGCCACCCGCCGGGCCACGAACCGCGAGCGCCACTTGCGCACCGTCTCCGTAGACACCCCAAAATCCGCTGTGACACCGGAATTTGACGCTCCCTCCGCACAGGCCAGGATGATCCGGGCCCGCACCAGCTCCGCCCGTTCCTCGGCAGACAGCACGACTTCCGCAGCACGAGGACCCCGAGACACCGTGAAAACAACCTACACACTTAGCCACGTCGTTTCTGGCGCAGGACACTAGTCGTGGCGCGGCGGACCCCCAGGGCCTGGGTGGCCTCGTCCATGGTGTGCTCGTGGGCCTTCCGCAACCGCTTGCGTTCCTCCGGCGGCGCAGCGGGGCGTGGGACGCGACCAGGGCGTCGATCGCGTCGAAAAGCTCCGACATGGGCAGGACCGAACTGCCCTGATCGTGCCACCATGCCTCGTGAGAGGACCACGGCATGGCCGGTTCCCGTCGTGGGTCCGCCGTCCTCGTGCACTCTGTTGCCTCTTGCTTGTGAACCTCTCTACCAACTTTGCACCAGGGAGACATGCGTGACCACCATCGGCATCATCCTCGGCACCACGCGTCCCGGCCGCGTCGGGCCGCAGATCGCGGAATGGATCCAGAAGACGGCCGGTGTCCGCGAGGACGCGGACTTCGAACTGGTCGACATAGCCGACTACGCCCTCCCACTCTTCGACGAGCCTCGCTCACCCCGGATGGGCGTCTACGAGCACGACCACACCCGCGCCTGGGCCGCCAGGATCGACCAGTTGGACGGGTTCGTCTTCGTCACGCCCGAGTACAACCGGTCGATCCCGGCCGCGCTGAAGAACGCCATCGACTTCGTCTACAACGAGTGGAACAACAAGGCCGCCGGATTCGTCGGATACGGCAGCAACGTCAGTGGCGCCCGCGCCGTCGACCACCTGCGGCACATCGCCGGTGCCGTTCAGTTGGCGGCGGTGAGTACCCAGCTTCACCTGTCGCTCCAGGCGGACTTCGAAGGGTTCCGGACCTTCACTCCGGCCGAGCGTCACGAGGCAGCTCTCCAGCAGTTGCTCACCGAGGTGATCACCTGGACCGACGCGCTCGCCCCACTGCGCCAGGCCTGATCCGTCCGACGGGCGGCAATCGCTCTCCCTCACCGACGGTATGCGCCTTGCCGGATGCTTAGGCGTCCTCCTCCGTGGAATCGGTTGCCATGGCGGGCCAGGAGTCCTCTGCCTACTCAGGTCAAGCTTGCGGCGGCATCAGCGGCTCATGACCGACAGTTGGCTACAGCTCCGTCGGGTCGCGGAGGATTGGGGAGCGTGGCTGAGACCGGGACCGGGTTGCTGGGGCAGACGCGCGCCTGCTCGATCGGCTGCAGGCATCGCCGTGGCGGGCTTCGGTGGTGCGGGTCAAGGGCTGAGGGAGCAGGACGCGTTCCGGTTGATGGGACTACAAGGGCTGGTGAGGGGCACTGACGGCTGCTTGCCACAAGGGCACATGACGGGGCCGACATGGTGAGCGGCCTGCCGCGATGACACGGACGCCTGCCGCGCCCTCAACGCCATGCCGGCGCAAGCCCAAGGCGGCCCTCGGCGGTTGCCGGGTTCGTCACCTCCTCGGGCGCCGAGTCCAAGCAGCCCCTATACGGGTGCTCTCGCCCCCCGGAAGAACTCGTCGAGCTTCCTCAGGGGGCATTCGGCGTTCGTGCACCCCCCGGGTCAAGGCGGGCGAGTTCATGGGGAAGTACTTCGCGCAGGACGGCCTGGAGTTCCTCCGTTGGGCTGCCCGGTATTTCCGGGTCGACAACGTCACCCTGTGCGTGCTGCTCCATCTGATGGGCAGCCAGGAAATCGGAGGGCATGTCGAACTGAAGCAGGTCGACATCGCCGAGGCCCTGGAGATGGACCCCGCGCGGGTGTCACGAGCCCAGACGAAGCTCAAGCGCCTCGGCCTGGCCCACTCGCCCAAGAAGGGCTCCATCAACGTCGTGGACAAGCCTGTCCGAGGTGCGGCCAGAAGGCAGGTCAAGGTACACGTGGACCAACTGAGCCTGCTGAACGAACTGGTGGTCGACCAGGACGTTCCAGAGGAATTCAGGACGATGGCCCTTCCCGGCGCGCGGCTCCCGGAACCCGCGCAGGCGCAAGGGCAAGCAGAAGCAGAAGCCGGAGGCGTGAACATGAGGACTGCAGCGTCTGTGAATCCGGAGCCGCCAGAGCTGACGTACGGCACCCTCAACGACTTCGCGTACCTGCCGGCGATGCCAGGGATCGCCTACCGAGTACTCTTCAGGCTCCTCGGGACGCAGGAGCCTGGGGGACGCTGTCTCGTCACCGAGGACGACCTGGCCGACGCGGTGGAGGTCCACCGTTCCTTGGTGGGGCGCGGTCTCCAAGCCCTCATTCACGCGCGACTCGTCTTCCGGCAGACCAAGGGCGTCTACCTTTTCAACCACATGATCAGTGAGGGGGGAGGAGCATCACGGAGCACCTGGAGGCCATCGGCACGCTCGACCCGGACGGCCGGCTGGACGTCGACGACTACTCGGAGCGTAACGACATGGCCGTGGAGCAGGCGAAGCTGGAGAACGAAGTGAAGCGTCTGGGGCGCAAGACGACGAATCCCTCGTCGGTTGCCGAGAAGGCGACCACGGCAAAGAAGGCCGACGGCCCGCAACTTTCCGCCGCGCGGAAGCGGACGCGTCGCAAGCCCACTCAGCAGGTCCTCCGCCACAACCACTGAGGCCCCCGCCGAAAGCGGGGGCCTCAGTGCGTCTAGATTTCGGTGACAGCGGACAACGTGCGAGGCAGCCGCTTCATGTCCGATCTCGTTGCCCGAGTCATGCTGCCGCAGACCTCTCCGCCCGGCCGTGGCCGTATTCGGTCATCGGAGGTCGAGCTGGTACTCCAGGGCCTGGTGCGTGGGGACGTAGCCCAGTGCGTCATTGATGCGCCGCATGTGCGTATTGCTGTCCGCGGTGTCGGTGACCAGGCCGGCGAGAGCGGGGTGGTCGGTGCGGGCCAGCCGGATCGACTCGGCCTTCATCCAGCGGCCGAGGCCGTGGCCGCGGTGCTCGGGGAGTACGCCGGTGCCGTAGTGCGTTCCGTCGCCCTTGCCGTCACCCGGTACGACGAGTTCCGAGAAGCCTACGATCGAGCCGTCGGACGCGTCGAGTGCGGCCACCGTGGTCAGCAGCTCGCCGCGGTCGGCGACGGCCCGGGCGACGGACCGTACGCGTTCGATGTCCCAGACGACAACGCCGTAGTCGGTGTCGTCCATCGGCATGTCGTCCATCGCCCGGCGCGAGGCGGCGAACGTCCCGGCCAGTTCCTCGGGGACGGTGCCGCGCCATGACGTGAGCCGGTAGCCGGGGTGCGGCCGCTCAGCTGTCGCCGCGGTCTCGGCGGCCTTGGCCGTGTCTCCGTCGTTCAGGTCGAACCGGGCGTACGTCAGGGTGAGCACCTTGCGGAAGCCGTGTGCGGCGAGGAAGCGATCGCCGGGGGTGCCCGCGTCGGCCTGGGCGACGACCGAGCGCCTTCCTGCCTGCCTCGCGGCGTTCACCGCTGCGTCGAGGAGACGCGACCCGACGCCCCTGCGCCGCTCCGCCTTGTGGACGTTCACCTCCAACTCGGCCAGGTGCTCCTGGCCCTCCCGGGTGAACACCCGCAGGAACACGGAGCCGAGCGGGTCTCCGTCGTCGGCGTGGGCCAGCCACGCGAGGCGGTGGGCGGAGGAGGTGCGGTCGGGATCCGTGAGAGCGGTGACGCGCATGGGCAAGGCTCCGTTTCTGTCCAGGGCGGGGACTCAGGTCTCGCTGGGTCTCATGCCGGTGAAGACCGCTCGAAGGACGCGGTCGATGTGGTCGTGCGTCAAGGGCTGTTGCGTGACGAGCAGCCGGAAGTACAGCGGGCCCCAGGGAACCCGGCCCAGCAGGTCGGCGGCCCTGGTCATCACTTCACGCAGGTCGGCGACGGCGTCTCCGGTGTCGCGATGGTCCAGGCCCTGTTTGTTCGAGCTGGGGACCGCATCGAGGAAGAGCATGCCCCGGGACGGCCGGCGACGGTAGACAGTGTGCTTACCGACGCCCGCGCGGGCAGCGACCGCCTCGATGCCGAGCTTGGCGAAACCCGATTCTCCGGCCAGCTCCAGAGTACTCTGCAGGATCGCTTCCGTTCGGTCCGCGCGTCGGTTGGCCATGGCGGCAGTACAGCACGGCACGTGCCGTATTGACATGGAGTTGGTTCATCACCGGGGCGAGCCGCGGTCTGGGCCGCGCGTTCGCCGAAGCGGCGCTCGCTGCCGGAGACCGGGTGGCGGGCGCGTCCCGCGACGTCTCGCCGCTCCGTACCCGGACCGCCTGTTGACGCTGCGTCTCGACGTCACGGACCGCGCGGTGGTCTTCGACGTCGTCCGTGAAGCGGTCGCGCGTTTTCGGCGGTTGGACATCGTCGTGAACAACGCCGGCGCGCTGTTCACGGGAATGGTGGAGGAGTTCAGCGAGGCGCAGGCCCGAGCCCAGAGGGACGTCAACGTCGACGCCCAGCAGGCGGGCGTCGGCGAGCAGCGGCTGCGGCAGGTCGCCGCCGATGTCCTGGAAGGAGGGCTCCTTCCAGGCGGGCGGCTGCCGCACCGACGCCCTGGAGGAGATCTGCTTCACTGAATGTGGAGCAGATCGAGTTCGTACTCTGACCGACTCCGGTCGGCATGGGCGGAGGCAACGCGCTGGGCCTGTCTGTCGGTTCACTGTTCGGCGTACGTGAAGTCGTACGGGGCCCAGTCGGTGACCCGGCGGTACCCGAGGCGTTGGTACAGGGCGTTGCTGGTGGCGTTGGCCGCGTTCGTGTAGAGCACGACCTCCGTGGCGCCCGCGTCGAGCGCGGCCCTGCTGACCTCGGCGGCGACGGCGGCGGCGTACCCCCGGCCGCGCAGGGGGGCGGGGGTGTAGACGGGGTCCACCCTGACCATCCCGGCGACCATGGGGTTCACGCCCGCCAGGGAGACGGGGATGTTGTCCGGGGTCTCCCAGAAGGTGTAGCGCTTCTCGGCGAAGCGGGTCCCGGACCAGGAACCGGCGTCGATGGTGATGGTCTCCCCGAGGTCCGCGGCGAGTTCACGGCACCAGCGCATGAGGTGCTCGTGATCCCGCTCGCCCACGGGCCGTCCTCGGCCGGCCGGGGGTGGGTCGGGCGGGGTGAGGGTGTCGAGGCGGTACAGGTGCATTCCGAGGCGGAGGGCCGGTGTCGCGCCGGTGTACCGCTGCCAGGCCTCGGCGAACGCGGTGGCGGTGGCGTGATCCCCGGTGACCCCGGCGAGCGTATGGCCGAGGCCGGTCAGCCGGGCCGCGAGGGCGTCGGCCCGGTCGGGGGAGAGCGGGGTGAGAGTCAGCCGGCGGTTCGGGGGGCGGAAGAAGAGCGCCTGGATCGCGCCCTCCGACTCCAGCAGGCCGAAGAGGACGGTCCCGGGAGCGAAGGCGTCCGGGTGGGTCCGCCACTTCTCCAGCACCGTGAGCGGAGTGTTGTGCAGGACGGGGCGCGAGCGGAGGAAGGGCCCGGCCCGGTCGAGAACGTCGTCGAGGTCTTCGGAGAGGTGCCAGGAGTCAGGGCTCATGGTTCACGATCCCGCGTGTCCTCGGTCCGGGGGAAGCGGAACTGCCAAGGCGGCGGTGGGTACTGCGGGGTGCCCGCACGAAGGCGGGGCCACGGGTGGAGATGTGGCACGACACACTCGGTGTCCGCTCGAGAGTTCCCTGAGTCGCTTCAGTCACTGTTCTCGGCTTCGCAAGGCGCCTGACCCGCTTCTTCGCCCAGCTGCTGAAGCAGCGACCGAAGTGGATCCGGTCGCTGCGCCGGTCCCCGGGGACTCTTCGGTCACTGGCGACTGCCCGATGGTGTGCCGGACAGGGGTGACCCGTTCACCCGCCGGCTCCGCGTCGCAAGACACCGGCGGGCAACTGCGCGGTCTGCCGGGCGCCCCGGCACGGCCACTGGGAGTGCGGCTGTCGTGGCGCGGGCCGCTGGCGCCACGGATTCCGCGCCGCCACGCTGGACGCCGCCAGGATCGAGCAGTGGTGGGGCGCCCACCCAGGCCTCGGTGTCGGGGTGGCCTGCGGTGCGGCCGGACTGGTCGTCGTCGACGGCATCGACGCCCATGAGAGGCGGACTCCCGACCGGGACCGGCTGCTGCCCGGCATCGGCATTCCCGACGGCGTCTACCTGACCGGACTCGCCACCGGGTTCCACACGATCGGAGTGCTGGCCGCTCTACGGGGCGCCGGTCTTCGCGGTGCTGAGCTGTCTGGTGTCGCCGGCGTTCGACTCGACGGCGTTCCTGCCGTTCCTCGGCGCGGTCACCGCTGCACCCGCCCTCGCGGTGGTGACTGCGGGACATCTGCTCGACAACCCGTCGCTGCTGTGGGCCGGAGTGCCGGTGAGCGTCACCGCCGGCTTCGTGGCGTACATGATGCTCGGCCGCGCAGGGAGCGAGACACTGATCAAGCGCGGGCCCGAACTGCTGTATCTGATGCGGACCGGCAAGGCCCAGCAGGACAAGGGCGGCGGCCCGGGCGCGTCGTTCATCAAGGCGATGCCCAAGCACCGTCAGCAGCTGCTGTGAACCAGCTTCTTCGTGGGCTGCATCGCCGTGTTCCCGCAGGTGCTCGTGCCCACGCTGATGAAGCTGTCCGGCGATGTCGCCCCCCTGTGGTTCGTGGCGCTGCATCTGCGGGCCGAATGGCAGTGGCCGGTGATCTTCGCGATGTTCGCCATCGGCGCTTTCGGTTTCGCTGTCGCCGGCCGTATCGTGCTCACCGAACTGCGGGCGGCACGCACCTGACCCGGCGAAACCCTTACCGGACACCGACCCGGGCCTCTGTCGAATAGGGGCCCGGGTCTTCTTTCAGGGATTGGTCGCTTTTGGGGCCCTGACTACCATGAAGATCGCCGTCTTCCTTCGTGAGCGGCCGCCTGTTCACCGTTCCACAACTCAATACGTCAGCGCCGGTGCGGAATTGGTAGCAGCCGGGTTGGACAAATTCTGGTCCTGAGTAGATGTAGCCTTTTATGCCTGAAGCGCGAGCCGAATACGCCGAACCTGTCCCATCGTCGTTACCGGCACCCCCATGTTCACCGGACGCCGCGCGTGCTGCGCGAGGTTCGGTCCGGACGGTTCAGCGGCCCGTGGTTCCATCGAGGAGTTCGCGCAGGATGTCGGCGTGGCCGGCGTGACGTCCCGTTTCCTCGATCATGTGCGTGAGCGCCCACCGCAGGGACGGTCCTTTCGGCCGGGACGCCGGGCGGGCGACGGTGGTGGTCAGGTCGGAAGCGGCGCGGACGACCATGTTCGACCGGGCGGCCGCGTCGCGGTAGGCGGCCAGGACGTCGTCGACCGCGTCGCCGGGAGCCGCGGCGAAGGTGGCCTGCCAGTCGGCGACCTGCTCGCCGAGGAACAGGGAACGCTCCACGTGGGCAAGGTGGTTGACCAGGCCCAGCAGGTTGGTGCCCGACGCGACACCGGGCGTGCGGACCTGCGGCTCCGGCACGCCCTCGACCTTGGCCGCCATGCAGGCGCGCACGTAGTCGAGGAAGCCGAGTAGTACGTCCTTCTCCGAGGTGCCGGTGCTCGGCGGCGGCAGGTCACGGCGGCGGGTGGACCTCATGAAAGTGCCCTTCTGCGTGAACGGTTGAGCAGGCGGATGGGTGAGACGGCCTGTGCTGTTCAGCCGGTGGTCCGGCGGATCAGCAGGACGTGGTCGACGACCTCGGCGGTCCGACCGTCCGGCCCGGAGGCGATCCGGCGTGGCGAGGCCGCCCTCTCGATCGACCAGCCGTCCGGGTCGAGGGCGAGATCGGCGGCGATCTCGTGCGGTGTGGGGTGCGAAGCGTCGTGGTCCTGGTTCCACGACCACGGGGCGATCGACCCGTGGTCGACGACCAGCAGCCGTGCGCCCGGTGCCAGCGCCCGCGCCGCGGTCCGCAGCACCTGCGTGCGCGGCAGGTCGAACGGTGACTGCAGGTACAGGGCGGTCACCAGGTCGAAGCGGCCTTCGGGAAAGCCGAAGGCCAGGTCGTGCCGCTCGGCACGGACGAGGTCACCGAGCCCGCGTTCGCGAGCCGCGTCGGCGACCTGTGCCGTGGCCGTGCCGGAAACGTCGACGGCGGTCACCCGCCAACCCGCACCGGCCAGCCAGAGCGTGTCACCACCGGCGCCGCAGCCCAGGTCGAGTGCGGTCGCCGGCGCGAGACCGGAGGCGATCTCCACCAGCAGGGGATTCACCCGGCGCCCGGCGGCCGCATCACGGGAGTTGTAGTGCTCCTCCCAGAAGCGGCCCGCATCGGAGAGCCCTTCGGGAGTGGTCTTTTCGGTCATGGACGGTGCTCCTCCTCGGACGTGGTGAGACGAGACTGCCCGAGTACTGGCCAAAATTGCACGAGAACTTGCTGTAGCGGCATGATGCCGACCATGGACGACAACCGGAGCGACCCGCACGACCCGCACGACCCGCACGACCCGGACGACCTGGAGGGCGTGCTCGACGCCGTCGGCCCGCGGCTGCGCGCGCTGCGTCGGCAGCGCCGGATCACCCTGGCCGAGCTGGCCGCGACCACGGGGATCTCGGAGAGCACGCTGTCCCGGCTGGAGGGCGGCCGGCGCCGCGCCAACCTGGAGCTGCTCCTCCCGCTGGCCCGCGTCTACGGCGTCCCGCTGGACGACCTCGTGGGCGCCCCGCCCACCGGAGACCCCCGCGTCCACCTCAAGCCGCTTCACCGGCACGGCATGACGTTCATTCCGCTGTCCCGCAGGCCGGGCGGGATGCAGGCGTTCAAGATGCTCATCCCCGGCCGGGACGCGCCGGCCGAGCCGACGCCGCAGACGCACGAGGGGTTCGAGTGGCTGTACGTCCTCAACGGACGGCTGCGGCTGGTCCTCGGCGATCAGGACCTCGTGCTGCCGCCGGGCGAGGCCGCGGAGTTCGACACCGGACTCCCGCACTTTTTGGGCAGCGCCGATGGCAGAGCGGTCGAGCTGCTGATCCTCTTCGGCCGGCAGGGCGAACGCGCGCACATCAGGGCACGCACCACCTGAGCACGAGCCCGAGTCTTCAGGCCGCTCACTGCGGGAAGGGCCGTCAGCTCGGGGCGGAGCGTGTCCTTCCCGGACTTCTTGGGGTGCGGATCACCCGCTGGGCCTTGTCGGGAGTGTGGAGGGCGAACTCCATCCAGTCCGCGCACCACGCTGTCCAGCGGGACGGTCTCGTCGAGCGGCAGGTAGGTGGTGGAGGAGTCTTGTGCCGCTCGATCAGGGCCAGGGCCTCGATGACGGGCTTGTGGCGGTCGTTGGAGGAGCGGATGTCGAGCACCTCCAGCAGCTTCATCAGCTCGGCCCGGTAGGGGTTGCTGTAGGAGGACTTGAACGTCTCCCGCTTGGAGCGGGCGAAGGCGGCGTTGGTGGCCTTCGTCTCGGCGACCAAGTCCTTGAGCGTCTTCTCGCCGCCGGCCGCCGGGTAGATCGCCTCGCGCACGCTGCCTTGGGGGGTGCCGAAGGATGCGGCGGCGATCCTTCCGAGGAGTCCGGCCGCCTTGCCGCGGACCTGCTTGAGTGCGGAGATCTCGTCCAGCAGCGAGTTGAGGCCGACGTTGCCCGGATGGGCCTTGATGTCCGCCAGGACCGACTCCAGGTCGTCTTCGTCGTCCTGCTCGGGGGTGTTGCCGGTCGGGTCGGTGAAGCCAGCGCGTCCAGCCGACGGGTACAGCGCTCGGCCCGGGCGATGCGGGCGGCGACCTCGGCGACGGCGCGCTCGTCGGCCTGGTGCAGCGCGGAGCGGATGATCGTGTCGACCTGGGCCGCGGTCGGCGGCTCGATCAGCTCCCGCAGCTCGCTGCGGGGCCGCTTGGCCGCGCGGGAGGTGAAGTCGTGGAAGGACAGCTCGGACGCGGCTACGCCGACCTGCTTGCGACGTGCTCGACAGCGTCGGGCGGCAGCTCCAGGCGCATGCGGGGGAACCGGCCGCGCCAGGTCAAGAAGAGCTGAATGGCGAAGCCCCGCCTGGTGGCGCCGGTCTTGTTCCGTAACCAGCCCGCCTCGTCGCTGTTCAGGGTGAAGTGGTCCACACCTGCTTCCAGTCCCAGATCCCGCCGCACTGTTCGGCCCCTTCCGTACACCCCTGTGATCACATGTCGGGGCTGGACGGTAGAAGCGATGACTTACAGCAGGCACGGAATTCCGGGAACCGCCCCGACACGGCGGCCTGACCTGGTACAGGGCGCCGTGTCGGGGCCGGTCACACTTTCAAGACCCTGCGCCTGCTCCCGTTCGTCTCCAACGGGGGACACCAGCGGATGATCGGCGCCCGGTTCAACGTCACCGAGGCCCGTCACCGCCTCGCCCGTAAGGCGCGGTGAGGTGCCTGGCGGTGTCCAGGGTTTCCCGGATGCGCTGCGCGAGGGTGTGTCGGGCGGGGTCGTTTATCCAGCGTTCGAAGGCGACCTTGAAGGTGGCGATCCCGATTTCGGCGGCGAGTGCGGCAGTGGTGGTCTCCAGGCCGCGTTCGCGCAGCGTGCGGGCGAGCATGGAGGCGAGAGCGGCGAGTTTGGCCAGTTCGCGTTCCTGGAGTTCGGGGTTGGCGGCGATGACGGCCTGGCGTTGCCGTGCCAGGTCTGCGCGTTCTTCGAGGACGTGGGCGGCTTCGGTCAGGGCGTGGGTGATCACCTCGAGCGGCGGGAGCGGGACGGGGGCGGTGGCCGTGGCGTTCGCGAGGGCGTCGGCGAGGGGGTTGGCGGCCGGGAAGAGGACTTCCCGTTTGTCGGTGAAGTGCCGGTAGAAGGTCCGTTCGGTGAGTCCGGCGCGGGTGGCGATCTCCGCGACGGTGGTGGCGTCGAAGCCCTGGTGGTTGTAGAGCTCCAGCGCCGCCTTCTCCAGGCGGCCTCGTGCGTCGGGTTTCCATCGGCTCATGCTCCGATGCTAACTGCCGATGACAGGGCCTGACATAACCTGATGTCAGTCACTGACGTAGGGGTGACGTCAGTGACTGACATCGGTGTTACGGTGATGTCATCAACTGACATCACGGCGCCCCGGTGGGAGCCAGTAGCAGGGAGGCGCACCATGCGCGTATTCGTCACCGGAGCCTCCGGACACGTCGGCTCCGCCGTCGTCCCCGAACTCCTCGAAGCGGGACACCAGGTCGTCGGCCTGGCTCGCTCGGACAAGTCCGCCGCCGGGTTGGCGGCTGCCGGTGCCCAGGTGTACCGAGGCGACCTGGACAATTTCGACGGCATCGCCGCGGCCGCCGCCGCGGCCGACGGCGCCATCCACCTGGCCTTCAAGCACGACGCCATGTTCGCCGGCGACTTCGAGGGCGCGGTCGCAGCGGATCTGCGCGCCGTCGAGGCGCTCGGGGGCGCTCTGGCCGGCACCGGCAAGCCCCTGGTGGCCACGTCGGGAACCGCGCTGTTCGCCGTCGCGGGCCTCAAAGGCACCCTCACCGAAGCCAACGCGCTCGACGCCGGTCCGCGGATCGACGCCGAGAACGCGGTGGTCGCACTCGCGGAGCGCGGCATCCGCTCGTCCGTCGTCCGGCTCACTCCGACCGTGCACAGCACGCTCGACCACAACGGCTTCATCCCGACCTTCATCTCCATCGCCCGGTCGAAGGGTGTCTCCGTCTACGTCGGCGACGGGGCCAATCGCTGGCCCGCCGTGCACACGCTCGACGCGGCACGCCTGTACCGGCTGGCGCTGGAATCCGCGCCGGCGGGGTCACGGCTGCACGCCGTCGACGACGAGGGGATCACCTTCCGCCAGATCGCCGAGGCCATCGGCCGCGGGCTGAACCTGCCCGTCGTCAGTGTCCCGCCGACGCAGGCCGACGACCACTTCGGCTTCCTCAGCGCGCACGCCCAGGCCGACAACCCGTCCTCGAGCACGCTGACACGCGACCTCCTCGGCTGGAAGCCCCTCCGTCCCGGCCTCATCGACGACCTCGCGCAGGGCCACTACTTCGACGCCCCGGCGACCACGACATACGCAACACAGTCATCCCCTGGAGCAGGTCGGGGCCCGGTGGTGTCCTCGACGGCGTGACGCCGCGCAGCCGCGCGGTGTCGAGGGGTTCTGCGAGAGCTGACCTGGGCGAACTGCTCGGGGACCCATCTCTCAGTACGTCTCTCGCATGACCTCGTCCATGGGCCGGGCCGGCCCGTCGCGACGTCAACCCGGCGTGACGAGAAGCCCCCGGCTTCAGTCGGGGGCTGACGATGGGGACGCCGACCATCGCGATATGGGCGCGGCGACGAGACATGGGCGATCACTCGTTTCTGGCGCGGGACGGGTGCGGGCGGTGTGGCGAGGACGCGGTGTCAGGGCTGGTCGATCTGCGCGGCGACCTCCTCGAGATCGGCGACTGTCCCCGACATGATCGTCCGTACATGCCTGGTGATGTGCTGCACGGGCCAGTCCCACCACGCCACGGTGAGGAGCCGGGCGATGTCCGCAGCGTCGTAGCGGGTGCGGATGAGCCGGGCGGGGTTGCCGCCGACGACGCCGTAGTCGGGGACGTCGCCGGTGACCACGGCGCCGGCGGCGATGATCGCGCCGTGACCGATGCGTACACCGGGCATGACCGTGGCGCCGTGGCCGAACCACACGTCGTTGCCGACGACCGTGTCGCCCCGGCCGGGCAGGTCGGTGATCAGGTCGAAGTGCTCTCCCCAGGAGCCCCCCATGGTGGGGAACGGGAAGGTGGAAGGACCGTCCATGCGGTGGTTGGCGCCGTTCATGATGAACCGGGTGCCCGTCCCCAGGGCGCAGTACTTGCCGACGACAAGCCGCTCGGGACCGTAGTGGTACAGGACGTTGCGCGTCTCGAACGCGGCCGGGTCGTCCGGATCGTCGTAGTAGGAGAAGTCACCGACCTCGATCAACGGCGACTTCACCAGCGGCTTGAGCAGAATCACGCGCGGGTGCTCGGGCATCGGGTGGAGCACGGTGGGATCGGCGGGAACGGGCGGCATCGCGGAAGCTGTTCCTCTCCAGTGAACCTAGGGCGACAACTGTCGCGTTAAGATGCTGGCACAGCCCTGCCCCTTTGATCAACCGGATACTGATTGCTGATGACAGACCCACCGGACACGACGTCGGACCGCCGCCCGGGCGGTCGCACCGCCCGCATCCGCGCCCAGGTTCTCGATGCAGTGCGCGCCGAACTCGCTGAAGGCGGTGACGAAGGACTCACGATGGAGGGTGTCGCGACGCGGGCCGGAGTGCACCGCGCCACGGTCTACCGGCGTTGGCGCGATGTCGGCGGCCTGCTCGTCGACGTCATCGACGCCGCCGGCGAGATCGACTGGCAACCGCCGGACACCGGCTCGCTGCGCGGCGATCTGACGGCCCTCAACCAGGAGATCCAGGAATCCCTGGTCGTGCAGCCGTCGTTCGCCGTCGCCCTGATGGCCGCCTCGTTCCACTCCGAACAGGCCGCGCGGGCCCAGACGCAGTTGTGGACGGACCGGTACGCCCAGTGCGAGATCCTCGTCGAGCGCGCCATCGAGCGCGGTGAACTCCCCGCACAGCACACGGACGCGCGGAGGCTGCTGATCGCCGCCACGGCGCCGCTCTACCACCAGCTAGTGCTCCTGCGTGCCAACCCGGACCCGCAACTCCCGGAACGGGCCGCGGAGGCGGCAGCTCTGGCGGCTGCCGCGGGTGCCTTCTCCGTCCGTCGGGAAGGGGGTGCGTGATCGAGGAGACAGGGAGCTGACGCACGCACAATCAACGTGGTGACACCACCGCACCGCAAGTTCAGGAAGAACACCCCCGGCTGGTGCGAGGAGGTGTACGAGCGCCGGCGCAAGGCACACTCCTCACGGCGTATCCGGGTCGAGCGCGGCCTCGCCCACCTGAGAACTGCCCGAGCCCTGGCCCGCCCCGTCGGCCGCCGCGGGCATATGAGCGACACCATCCAAGCAGTCGCCGGCCTGCTGTCCCACCAGCAGACCGTGAACCTGAACCCGCCACGGCAGACGTGAATCCGGGCCGCACCGAAACTCGCGACGTCTCACCGCCCACCGCTACCTTGGCACCCTGCTCGAAGGCATGCGCCCCGCGCCGTCGAACGCGTGACGTCACTCAAGTAGCGGCGGGTTCTTCGCCGCCATGGCCGGGACCGAGCGCGAGAGCTTCCGTGAAGTACTCTCGAAGGGCTCGACACCGCTGCCCGCAAGGGCAAGCGCGGCGGCAGCAACGTCCAGCTCGAACCGGTGCCGCAGAGGTTCACAGAAGATGCTACGGTTTCTGTGCAAGTGGCGACCATGCCACTCTTGGAGATCGGAGGAGATGCGTGATGACGGTCGTGGTGACCACCGCTGTGTGCGGTGCCCGACTCGTTCGCATCTCTCGGGTCTCGTCCTGACCTTTCCCCTGCCATCCTCCCCGCCGTGGGAGTGGTTCCGGCATGTCTGTCGTCCGGCGAGACCTCCTCTCAAGGGTCTCTTCATCGTTTCACCAACACGCTTCACACCTATCTGCTCTCTCCCGTCCTTCGCGCGTCCTGACTCCGGCCGACTACGGCTGGGACACGGAACGTGAGCGGTCCTTCGCCCCGTCGAGGGACGAGGGACTGGTCCCGGGACGTGTCGTGCGGGCCGAGCGCGGTCTGTGCGACGTCGTCGCCGAGAGCGGCCCCGTCCGCGCGATGGTCCTTTCCTCCTCGGGTACCGGTGACCGGCTGACGCCGTGCACCGGGGACTGGGTGTCCGTCCGTCCGTCCGGTCCGGCGACCCCCGCCACCGTGGTGGAGGTGCTGGAGCGCCTGACCGCCGTGGTCCGCTCCACCTCCTCGCGCACCTCCCAAGCCCAGGTACTGGCCGCGAACGTCGACACCGTGGCGGTAGCCGTCTCCCTCGCCGACCCGCTCAAGCTCGGTCGGATCGAGCGGATGCTCGCCGTGGCCTGGGACAGCGGCGCCACACCCGTGATCGTGCTCACCAAGGCGGACCGGTCCACCGCCCCCACCTCGGCGGCGTCCGAGGTGGGGTCGGTGGCCCCGGGCGTGGAGGTGCTGGTAACCAGCGCCACCACCGGCGAGGGCCTGGACGTCCTGACCGCCGTCCTGTCGGGCACGGTCGTCCTGCTCGGACCCTCGGGCGCGGGCAAGTCCACCCTCGGCAACCACCTGCTCGGCGAGGACCTCCTGGCCACCGGCGCGGTACGCGGCAGCGACGGCAAGGGCCGGCACACCACCGCCTGGCGCGAACTGGTGCCGCTGCCCCACGGCGGCGTCCTGCTGGACACCCCGGGCCTGCGCGGTGTCGGCCTGCACGACGCCGACGACGGCCTGGAGCACACCTTCGCCGAGATCACCGAGCTGGCCCACGACTGCCGTTTCGCGGACTGCGCCCATACCACCGAGCCGGGCTGCGCGGTGCTGGCCGCCGTCGAGGACGGTCACCTCACCCGGCGGCGCCTCGACAGTTACCACCGGCTGCAGCGCGAGAACACCTACGCGGCCTCCCGTACCGACGCGCGGCTGCGCGCCGAGCTGGAACGGCCGATGAAGCAGATCGCGCGCCAGGTGCGCGCCCTCAAGCAGTCCCCCCACTTCAAGGCATGACGGAAAGGAATACGGTCATGGACCTTCCCCGCATCTTCACCATCCGCGAGAGCGGCCACCGCATCCACAACCCGCTGACCGCGGACAAGTTCGCCACCCTGGGCGAATCCCTCCGCCTCCCCGCCGGGACCCGGGTTCTCGACCTGGCCAGCGGCTCGGGCGAAATGCTCTGCACCTGGGCCCGCGACCTGGGCTTCACCGGCACCGGGGTCGACATCAGCACGCTCTTCACCGAGCAGGCCCGCGCCCGCGCCGCCGAACTCGGCGTCGCCGACCGGGTCGAGTTCCTCCATGGTGACGCCGCCGGCCACGTCGCCGACGAGCCCGTCGATCTGGCCGCCTGCGTCGGTGCCACCTGGATCGGCAACGGCGTCGCCGGCACGACCCATCTGCTCCAGCGCAGCCTTCGTCCCGGAGGCATGATGTTGATCGGCGAACCCTTCTGGCGGCAGACCCCTCCGGACGAGGAGACCGCCAAGGCTTGCCACGCCGCCTCCATCGCCGACTTCCTGGAACTCCCGGAACTGATCGGACAGTTCCAGGAACTCGGGTACGACGTCGTGGAAATGACGCTGGCCGACCAGAACAGCTGGGACCGCTACGCCGCAGCCCAGTGGCTCAGCATGCGCCGCTGGCTCGGTGAGAACCCGGACGACGAACTCGCCCCCGAAGTACGGGAAGAACTCACCACCGAGCCCGCCCGCTACGCCCGCTACGGACGTGAGTACCTCGGCTGGGGCGTCTTCGCCCTCATGAAGCGCTGACAACCCCGCCCCGTGCGGGGCCCGGACATCATTCCGTCCGGGCCCCGCACTGGACACTTCATCACCACGACGCTCAGGCCGACGACAAGCGAACCGACACCCGCTCCCTCCGTGCAGGCCCTGCCCTCCTCCTTCCAGGACCAGGGAGCCCGGCGCCGCGAAGCTCGGGGTACGGCCGTCAGTACGCCTCCCCACCCGCACGTGCCGCCAAGTGCGGCTCCCGATTCTGGCCCGGTGCGAGGACCGGGAGCCGCTGCCGCCACCGCGGCGAGACCGAGGCGGGAGCCCAGCTCGAACCGGCCGCAGGAATTCACATGAGTCCGAGACAGCGGGGCAGGAGCCCGCCGACCATCGGCAGGGCCTACCTGGTGGGCCGGCCATCCAGCCGACCACGCGACTCGACGCAGACACGGCACCAGTGGGGAGCGGTCGTGGGCCGTGCCGCAGCCGTCGCACGTCCAGGTACGGACGTTCAAGGGCATCCTGCCCCGCAGGGCGCCGCAGGCCGAGCACAGCCTGGAGGAGGGGAAGAAGCGGTCCACTGCGATCACTTCGCGCCCGTACCAGGCGGCTTTGTACTCCAGCAGGGAGCGGAACTCGCTCCAGCCCGCGTCCGAGATGGCCCGGGCGAGGGTGTGGTTCTTGACCATGTTGCGTACGGTCAGGTCCTCGATCACGATCGTTTGGTTTTCACGAACGAGTCGGGTGGTCAGCTTGTGGAGCCCGTCCCGGCGTCGGTCGGCGATGCGGGCGTAGATCCTGGCGACCCTGCGGCGGGCCTTGGCCCGGTTGGCTCCGTCACCCTTCG
>NZ_BAABCQ010000056.1:0-41674 GCF_039539045.1 Streptomyces marokkonensis | reverse complement strand
CCAAGGAGTTGCTTACGTGAATTGTCTTCCTAAGACCGCTTGGCCTCCGACTTCCTAAGTTGTTCGAGATTTCAACAGGCGATCGGAATAACGAACACAGGCTACTCACACCGCGTTTCCCGGGGCAATGGGCTTGCGCCCCGTCCATGGTCCACGATGGTGGGCACGCCCACCGGAAAGCCGCCCGCCGGCCCGTTCAACCCGCGCGACTTCCAGCTGGTGCTGCTGCGCCGCATGGCCGACCACAACCCGGGGCCGGTGGAGGACGCCCGCCGCGAGCTGGGCGCCTCGATCGCCGATATGCGGGAGGCCGACAGGTGCTGACAGGCGATGCTCCGCTCCCCGCGCTCCCGCTCGGCCGCCGCCCGGTACCGCTCCGTGGGGGGACCCCCGCGGCCGGCCCTCACCGCCCCGGACGCGCGGGGGCGACGGCACGAGGTCGTCGCCGAGTTCACGTGGGGCGCCTGCTCCGGCGGACGGCGACCGCTAGCGGGCCGCTGCGAGCACCGCCTCCACCACTCGTCGCGGTGCCCCCTCGTGCAGCCACAGGAACAGCTTCGGCTCGACCGGCTCCAGCTCCATCACCCGAGGCTCCCCGTCCTCCCCGTCCTCCCCGTCCACCGGGTCGACGCGGGCGTACAGCAGCTCGGGGGCGTCCGGTACGGCGGCCAGGGCACGTTCGGCGACTGCGAGTTCGGCCGGGGTCGGGGTCCAGGGCTCGAGGACCGGGTGCGCGACCTTCCGCTCGTGGAGGCGGGGGACATGCCTATCGTTCCTCTTCCGGTTCCGGGTCCCAGTCCAGCAGCCGGACCTTGGCGACCGTGCGGACGTGGCGGCGCATCGCGGTGGCGGCCTGCCGGGGCTGCCGGGCCACGACGGCGTCCAGGATGGCCCGATGCTGGGCCAGGGAGCGGCCGGGACGGCCCGGCTGACGCAGGGACTCGGTGCGGCTCTCGGCGATCTGGTGGGCGATGGAGCGCATGAACTCCGCGAGGAGGCTGCTGTGCGCCGCCGCCGTCACCGCCGCGTGGAACAGCCGGTCGCCCTCGGCTCCGTGCCCGCCGCGCTCGATCTCCTCGGCCATCACGGCCAGCGCGGACCGCATCGCGGCCAGGTCGTCCTCCGTGCGGCGCTCGGCGGCCAGTTCGGCGAGCTTCGTCTCCAGCGCCTCGCGGGCCTCCAGGACGTCCGGGAGCCGCCGTCGACGTTCGACCATCTCCTCCACGGGCTCGACGTCGAGGCTGTCCCGCACCAGGTACGTCCCGCCGCCGTGCCGCGCCTCCACCAGGCCCTGGACCTCCAGGACCACGATCGCCTGCTTCACCGAGGCCCGGCTGACACCGAGGCGCTGGGCGAGGTCCCGTTCGGGCGGAAGCCGGTCGCCGGCGCGCAGGCCGCCGTCGGTGACGTACTGGCGCAGCCGCTCCAGCACCTGTTCGTACAGGCGCTGCCTGGTCATGGGGCGCAGGGCGTCGGTCACGAGATCCCCCCTCTCGACGGGAGCGTAGCACCGGCGATCGGGTGGCCGAGTGGCTGAACCAATTCGTGCGCGACCCCTTGACGGCGGTCCGGGCGGGGCCCACGCTGACCGACCAGCCGCACCGTTCAAGTGGCTCAGCCACTCAGCCAGTAAGGTCAGCCGTCGGGAGCCCCCGCATGTCCCCCGAACTCATCTCGATCCTTGTCCTCGTCGTGGTGTTCGTCATCGCGACCACGCGTTCCGTCAACATGGGCGCACTCGCCTTCGCCGCCGCCTTCGGGGTGGGCACGCTCGTCGCGGACCTCGACGCGGACGGCATCTTCGCCGGCTTCCCCGGCGACCTGTTCGTCGTCCTCGTCGGCGTCACCTATCTGTTCGCCATCGCCCGCGCCAACGGCACCACCGACTGGTTGGTGCACGCGGCCGTCCGGCTCGTCCGGGGGCGGGTCGCGCTGATCCCGTGGGTGATGTTCGCGCTGACCGGCGCGCTCACGGCGATCGGCGCGGTGAGCCCCGCCGCCGTCGCGATCGTCGCGCCGATCGCGCTGAGCTTCGCCACCCGGTACGCGATCAGCCCGCTGCTGATGGGCACGATGGTGGTGCACGGCGCGCAGGCCGGCGGCTTCTCGCCGATCAGCATCTACGGCTCGATCGTCAACGGCATCGTCGAGCGCGAGGGGCTGCCCGGCAGCGAGGTGACGCTCTTCCTGGCCTCGCTGATCGCCAACCTGGTCATCGCGGGCGTGCTGTTCGTGCTGTTCGGCGGGCGGAAGCTGTGGGCGCGGGGGGCGGTGGCGCCGGAGGACGACGGCGCGGTGGGCACGGACACGGAGTCCACCGGCGCCGGCGCGGACACCGGAACCGGTTCCGGGGGCGGTTCCGGCACCGGTTTTGGTCCCGGAGGCACCGCACCCGCCGCCGTCGCCGTCCGTCCCGCTCAGGACGCCGACGCCACCGGTGCCGGCCTGCGCCTCACCCCGGCCCGGATCGCCACCCTGGTCGCCCTGATCGCCCTCGTCGTGGCCGTCCTCGGCTTCGACCTGGACGCGGGCCTGACCGCGGTCTCCCTCGCCGTCGTGCTGAGCACCGCCTGGCCGGACGACAGCCGCCGCGCGGTCGGCGAGATCGCCTGGTCCACGGTCCTGCTGATCTGCGGTGTCCTCACGTACGTCGGTGTGCTGGAGGAGATCGGCACCATCACCTGGGCCGGCGAGGGCGTCGGCGGCATCGGCGTCCCGCTGCTGGCCGCGGTGCTGCTCTGCTACATCGGCGCGATCGTGTCGGCCTTCGCCTCCTCCGTCGGGATCATGGGCGCTCTGATCCCGCTGGCGGTGCCCTTCCTCGCCCAGGGCGAGATCGGGGCGGTCGGCATGGTGGCGGCGCTCGCGGTCTCGGCGACGGTCGTGGACGTCAGCCCGTTCTCGACGAACGGCGCGCTGGTGCTGGCCGCGGCGCCGGAGGCCGAACGTGAGCGATTCTTCAGGCAGCTGATGGTCTACGGAGGGATCGTGGTGGCGGCCGTGCCCGCGCTGGCGTGGCTGGTGCTGGTCGTGCCCGGCTTCGGGTAGGCCGACGTCGCAGAATCGGTAACCGCGAGCAACAGCTAAGGAGTACGACGCGTGTCTTCTCTCTTCCCCGCCCTCTCCCCCACCGGGACCGGCGCCCCTGCCGACCGGCCCGCCCTGCGCTTCGGTGAGCGCTCCCTCACGTACGCCGGACTGGCCGCCGCGGCGGGCGGCACGGCCGGACGGATCCGGGGGGCCGGGCGGGTCGCCGTCTGGGCGACCCCGGCGATGGAGACGGCCGTCGCCGTGGTGGCGGCGCTGCTGGCCGGGATCCCCGCCGTACCGCTCAACCCGAAGTCCGGCGACAAGGAACTCGCGCACATCCTCGCCGACAGCGAGCCGTCGCTCGTCCTGGCGCCCCCGGGAAGCGAACTCCCACCCGCCCTGCACGCCCTGGAGCGCGTCGACGTCGACGCGTGCGCCACCGGCCCCGTCCCCGACGACGGCCACACCGACGACGGCGCCCCCGCCCTCGTCGTCTACACCTCCGGCACCACCGGCCCGCCCAAGGGCGCCGTCATCCCCCGCCGCGCGCTCGCGTCGACCCTGGACGCGCTCGCCGACGCTTGGCGGTGGACCGGAGACGACGTGCTGGTGCAGGGGCTGCCGCTCTTCCACGTGCACGGCCTCGTGCTGGGCATCCTCGGGCCGCTGCGACGCGGCGGGTCCGTACGGCACCTGGGCAGGTTCTCCGCCGAGGGCGCGGCGCGGGAGCTGACCGACGGCGCGACGATGCTGTTCGGGGTTCCGACGATGTACCACCGGATCGCCGAGGCCCTGCCCACCGACCCGGAGCTGGCCAAGGCGCTCGCCGGGGCCCGGCTGCTGGTGTCCGGGTCGGCCGCGCTGCCGGTGCACGACCACGAGCGGATCGCCGCCGCGACCGGCCGGCGGGTGATCGAGCGGTACGGCATGACGGAGACCCTGATGAACACGAGTGTGCGGGCGGACGGCGAACCGCGCGCCGGAACCGTGGGCGTGCCGCTGCCCGGGGTGGAGCTGCGGCTGGTGGAGGAGGACGGCACGCCGATCGCGGCGCTGGACGGGGAGAGCGTCGGCGAGATCCAGGTGCGCGGCCCGAACCTGTTCACCGAGTACCTCAACCGCCCCGACGCCACCGCCGCCGCCTTCACCGAGGACGGCTTCTTCCGCACCGGCGACATGGCGGTGCGCGACCCCGACGGCTACGTCCGCATCGTCGGCCGCAAGGCCACCGACCTGATCAAGAGCGGCGGGTACAAGATCGGGGCCGGTGAGATCGAGAACGCGCTCCTCGAACACCCCGGGGTGCGCGAGGCGGCCGTCACCGGGGAGCCCGACCCGGACCTGGGCGAGCGGATCGTGGCGTGGATCGTGCCGGCCGACCCCCAGTCGCCGCCGACCCTGGACGCGCTGGCCGACCACGTCGCCGGCCGGCTGGCCCCGCACAAGCGGCCCCGCGTCCTGCGCCACCTCGACTCGCTCCCCCGCAACGACATGGGGAAGATCATGAAGCGGGCCCTGGCGCATGACTGAGCGGCTGTCCGCGCGCGCGTTCCTCGCCCTCGTCACCGACGACTTCACCGAACTCCCCCACCCGGTGCGGGAATCACCACCCGACGGCCCTCTCGGCTGGCACGGCTACGACGCCTCCCGCGCCCGTGCCGCCGAGCGCACCGGCGAGGAGGAGTCCGTCGTCTGCGGGACCGGGCACGTCCAGGGCACCCGGGCCGTACTCCTCGCCTTCGAGTTCGGCTTCCTCGGCGGTTCGCTGGGCCGCGCCACCGGCGACCGGCTGGCGGCGGCGTACGCGTACGCCCGTGAACACCGGTTGCCGGTGGTGCCGTTGGTCGCCACGGGTGGCAGCCGGATGCAGGAAGGGATGCTCGCGCTGACCCAGCTCCAGCGGGTGGCACGGCAGTCGGCGCTCGTCCGGGAGGCCGGGCTGCCGCAGATCGCCGTCCTGCGCGACCCGTCCACCGGCGGCGGGTGGGCGACGCTGGGCGCGGGCGCCGACGTGGTGCTCGCGCTGCCCGGCGCCCAGGTGGGTTTCGCCGGCTCCCGGGTCCGGCCGCCGGGCGCCGACCCGGCGGCGTACACGGCCGAGGCGCAGGTGGCGGCGGGCAGCGCGGACGCCGTCGTACCGCCCGGGGAGCTGCGCGCGGCACTGGGCGGGTGGCTGCGGCTGCTGACGGCGTCGTCGCACGACCCGGCGCCCGTGCCGGAGCCGCTGGGCGCCACCCGCCTGCCGGACACCGGCTGGGACGCGGTCCGGCGGGCCCGCGCTCCGGGACGGCCGCGCGCACGGGCGTACCTGGACGCCTACTTCACCCGTCGCGCGGCCCTGTCGGGGGACCGCTGCGGCGGCACCGACCCGGAGGGCGTGCTCTGCGGCTTCGGCGAGCACGCGGGGCGGACGATCGCGTACGCCGCCCAGACCGGGACGGCGACCAGGCCCGCCGGGTACCGCACCGCCGCCCGGCTGATCCGGCTCGCGGACCGGCTCGGTGTTCCGGTGCTGACCCTGGTGGACACGCCGGGTGCGGCGGGCGACGCGGAGGCGGAGCGGCAGGGCGTGGGCGCGGCGATCGCCGACCTGTTCGTCGCGGTGGCGTCGGCGCGTACGCCGGTCACCACGCTGGTGATCGGCGAGGGCGGCTCGGGCGGGGCGCTGGCGCTGGCCGCGCCGGGGAACACCTGGGCCACGCCGGACAGCTACTTCTCCGTCATCGCGCCGGAGCTCGCGGCGGCGATCCTGAAGCGGCCGCCCCAGGAGGTGGAGGCGACGGCCGGTCAACTCCGGCTGCGGCCGCAGGACCTCGCCGAGCTTGGCGTGACCCGAACAAACGATCAGTTGTTCCCTGGAACAGGTGATCGTCGCTCTGAAGAGCGTATGTGACTACCGGGACCAACGACACTTACGGGGTGCGAGCGACGGGCTGCAGACCGTAGTCGACGCACAGTCCCAAGTAGGTCCCACACATGCACAGCACAAGGAGCTGCACGATCATGAACCTTCTCACCGACATCCTCGCCGGCATCGTCCACTTCGTCGGCTGGCTGGTCTGACGGTCCGAGAAACCAGACGGCGCCGCCTCCCCGTCCCAGGGAGGCGGCGCCGTCCGCGTGTCACCGCACGGCCACCGCCCGCACGATCTCCTGCGTGACCGAGCCGCCCCGGTCGTCGCGCGCCGAGGCGCGGAGCGAGACGTGCCCGGCGTCACGGGGCACGCTCAGCGTCCCGTTCCAGGACGCCTCCCCGTCCCCCTTCCCGTGGCCGCCGCGCAGCCGGACCTGCTGCCAGGTCTCGCCCTCGTCGTACGACACCTCCAGCTTGCCGCCGCCGATCTTCCCGGTGTCGGGGGCGCCCGCCACGTACTCGGCGTCGATCCCGACCCGCAGCTTCTTCCCGCCGCGCACCTCGCCCGCGAGGTCGGTGCCGACGTCGAAGGAGAGGTTGAGCAGGGGCAGGTAGGTCCAGCGGTCGTCGGGGGTGGCGGCCGAGCGGAAGGTCCACTCGGCGTGCCCCTCGGTCCCGAGCTTCCAGCGTCCGGGGTCGAGCGCGGTGTCGGTGACGAGCTTGTACGTGCGCTCGTCGGCCGGCGCGTCCGATACGTAGGCGGTGGAACTCGGTCCCTGGTCGACCAGTTCGCCGTCCAGGTACACCGACGTGGTCTGCGACATCCCGCTCGTCTCGCTCCACACGTCGCCGAAGCCGGTGTGGTCGGGGCCGGAGTCGCCCCAGCCGGGGGCGTTGAACTGGAGCCGGTTGCCCACGCGCTGCTGTCCCCAGCCCAGCCCGGTGCCGAGGTAGGGGTGCCACACGGGCTTGAACCAGTCCAGCTTCTTGCGCTTCCCTCCCTCGTACCGGACCGTCCCGGAGCGCTGCTCCAGCGCGCCGTCGGCGGTCGTCACGGACTCGTGCCACAGCTGACCGGGCCCCGTCGACACGTACTCGGTGCGCTCGGCCGGGAAGTCGATCCGCTCCCGGAAGCCGAGGCCGATCGGGAAGGTGTCGGTGATCGAGTACCGGAACTCGCCGCCGGCGGTGGGCTCGGCCGCGTGGTACTTGGCCGACAGCACGGCGAGGTCGCGGTGCCCGGGCTCGTAGGTGAGGTCCCGGTCGGGCACGGCACCGCGGTGCCCCTCGGACAGGTCGTACGTGTAGGGCGTGTCGCGGGTCCCGGTCATGTGGACGCGCCCCGCGTCGCGCAGCCGCTTGGCGTCGGCGGCACTCACCGTGGCGATCTGCAGCGGCCGGTCGGCGTTGTCGGCCGTGCCCCACCAAGACATCAGCCGTCCGGGCGCGTCGTCCGTCACGAACAGGGCCTTCACGCCCGCGTCCTGGGCGGCCTGGGCGAGGGCGGCCGGTTCGGTGCCCCCGGTGAGCTCGGCGAGGACCGCCTTGCCCCGGACACCGTCCGGGAAGGGCCCGTCCCCGACGTCGACCAGCGGCAGCCGGCCGCGCCCCTCGATCAGGGTGCCGCCCGACTGGACGACGGCCTCACCGATGCCCCTGACCTCCAGCAGCGGCTTGCCGAGCCGCCACACGGTCCGGTACTCGAAGTCGCCCTCGGTGACCTTCTCGCCGGTGGGCGCGGCGAAGACACTGTCGTACGTCGGGGGCACCTGAACGGCGCCGAACAGGTCCGAGCCGTTCGCGCTGCGGTCGTACTCCATGAGCAGCTGCCGCGTCTCGGTGCGCTTGTCGACGTCGGCGCTGATCTCACGCAGTTCGCGACCGTCGAGGGTGATCTCGCGGTTCCGGTCGACGACGACCTCGGGCGCCGCGAGGAAGCCGAGCCCGAGCGAGTCGGCGCCGTTGCTGCCGCGCACGTCCAGGAAGGAGGTCAGACTGTACGTCCCCGGCACGAGGCGCAGCTGAAGGGTGCCGGACTCGCCGACGTGCGCGGGAACGGGGTCGGTGCCCTCGGCGAGGCGCTGGACCACCAGGTCGGCCGGGGTGGCGTCGCCCGCCCGGTCCTTGACGCGCACGGTGAGGGTGTACCGCTCCTCTTCCTTGACCAGGCCGAACGCGGTGTGCGTGACCGGCGTGCCGTCCGCGCCGGACGCCACGATCACACCGCTCGTCGCTCCCACCGGGGCCTTGGACCCGTCCCCGGTGACGGTGGTGGAGGCGGTGCCGTGCGCGGGCACGGTGAGGGCGGTGTCGGCGAGGGTGGCGACGCCCTCGGGCGCTCCCCGCACGGCGAGCTGCAACTCGACGGCCGCGTCGGAGGCGTTGGTGTAGGTGACGGTGCGGGTGACCGGCTCGTTGGCCTCGTAGGGCCAGGAGTGGAAGCCGAGGTCCGCGCTGCCGGTGGCGGTGACATCGGCGCCGATCGCGTCCGGCACGCTGACCCGGCCCGCGCCCAGCTGGTAGGCGGAGGCGTCGAGTCGCTTCGAGGTGGACATCAGCGCGTCCTTGAGCCGCGCGCCACTCCAGTCGGGGTGTTGCTCGGCGAGCAGGGCGGCCACTCCGGCGACGTGCGGCGTCGCCATCGACGTACCGTCCATGGAGGTGTAGTCGCCGCTGCCCTCGCTGAGCCTGGAACGGGCGGCGAGGATGCCCACGCCCGGGGCCGACAGGTCGGGCTTGAGGGCGTTGTCCCCGTACCGGGGCCCGGCGCTGGTGAACCAGGCCGCCTCGTCGGCCGGGTCGACGGCGCCGATCGTCAGGGCGGCGTCGGCGGCGCCGGGCGAGCCGATGGAGGACGGGCTGCCGGTGTTGCCGGCGGCGATGACGAACAGGGCGCCGGTCTCGCGGGACAGGGTGTTGACGGCCTGGGCCATCGGGTCGGTGCCGTCGCTGGGCTCGGTGGAGCCGAGGCTCATGGACACGATGTCGGCGTCCACGTCCCGGGCGGCCCACTCCATGCCGGCGATGATCTCGGACTCGCTGCCGGTGCCCTGGTCGCTCAGGACCTTGCCCACCGCGAGGTCGGCGCCGGGCGCGACGCCCTTCTCCCTGCCGTCGGAGGCCGCGCCGCTGCCGCCCACGGTGGAGGCGACGTGGGTGCCGTGGCCGTGGCGGTCGGCGACCTCCTCCCCGGCTATGAAGCTCCGGCTCTGCGCGACCCGTCCGGCGAGGTCGGGATGGCCGGCGTCCACGCCGCTGTCCAGCACGGCCACGGTGACGCCCTTGCCGGTCAGCCCGGCCTCCCATGCCTCGGGCGTACCGATCTGCGCGTTGGACTCGGCCATGGCGGCGGTGACCCGTCCGTCGAGCCACACACCGTCGATGCCGGCGCCCCGGCGGGTGAATTCCCGCCAGAATGCACGCCCCTTGTCGGCCTCGACGGCGGCCCCGCGCACACTGGGCAGCGCCCGGGTGCGCTCGGTCCCCCTCGGGGTGGCGGCCCGGGTGCCCTTCTCGTAGGTCACGATCAGCGGCAGTTCGCCGGTCTCGGTGTCGGCGAGCCCCTGATCCAGCAACTCACCTACGTCGAAGAGCCGTTCGTCGAGGCTGCCGTCGCGCAGGTACGGCAGGGCCTCGTCCGGTACGACCGTGGTCCGGCCGTCGGCGCTCCGCGTGTGCACGGCGCCGGTGGCGCCCTCGGGCCGCTCGACCGCGACGGCCTTCCTGCCGCCGCCGAGGTCGGTGACGGTCACCCGGTCGCCGGTGACGAGGGTGACGGTACGGGCGGCGGCCGCGGCGGCCGTACCGCCGGTGGTGGTGGCTGCGGCCGGGGTGCGTGCCGTGTCCGGGGGCGGCTCCTGCGCTGCCGCCGTGCCGGCCGGCAGCAGCGCGATCACGAGCCCCGCCGACAGGAGGGTCGCTCCGCGTCTGACTGGTCCTCTGCTCATCCACGCCTCTCTTCGTATCGTCGTAGAGTGCTGCGACGAGTGCTGTGAGCAGTCTCAGGGGACCTGTGGGACAAGGGAGTTGACCGGCCGTGGCGGATTGACGCCTTGGCGGTTTTCCGCCAGGGGCGCAAGGGACCGGCATCGCGACACGGGACACGGCCGAGTGCCGTCCGACACAATGGTGTGTCACAGAGGTACGTAGGGCTTACGGGGAGCGAGCGGCGCCATGGACGGGTTGACCGAGTTCAAGACCGAGGACGGCGTGCGTGTGGTCGTCGAGGGCGTCGAGGACGAGGACGGGGCACGGCTGGTCTCACGCGGCGACGGTCCGGCCCAGGCGGCACGCACCTTCGAGGGCTCCCTGGAGGGCGTGCGGGCAGCGGCCCAGTCCGCGCTGCGGATCTTCAGGGACGGCTCGCTCAGACCGGACTCGGTGGAGCTGGAGTTCGGGGTCAAGCTGAGCGCGGAGGCCGGCGCGATCATCGCCAAGGGGTCGGCGGAGGGCCATCTGGTCGTGCGGCTGAGCTGGTCGCCGGAGCCGGGCCCGGCACGCCCGGAGGATCCGGCGAGGCGGGACGATCCGGCGGGGCGGGACGATCCGGCGGGGCGGGACGGTGCAGTGCGTCCGGAGGATTCGGTGCGCGCTCAGGGCCCGGAAGCCGCCGGTCGGTCATGAGCGGCGTCGCGTGGCATGCTCGCGTCGAGTGCGGCAAGGAGGTCGGCGCCGGATTCCTCGTCTCCGCCCGCCGGCTCCTCACCTGCGCCCATGTCGTGCGGTGGTGCGAGAGCGCGAGCGTCACGGTGACCTTCCCCGGCCGCCGCGATCTGGGCGAACTGCCCGCCACGGTCGCCGTGCACGGCGGTTGGCGGGGCGGCGCCGCCGACGTCGGCGACCTGGCCGTACTGGAACTGGACCGCGACGTGCCGCTCACCCCGGCCTCCTTCGCCCGGCCCGGCGCGGAGCGGACCGCACCCGCCCCCGAGCTGGTCGCCTACGGTTTCCCGAAGGGGTACGACGAGGGCATGCTCGCCTCCTACCGCGCGCTGCCCGGCCCGCTCATCTCTGACGAGTGGGTCCAGCTGGAGGCGCTCACAGGGCACGGGCAGCCGCTGGCGGCCGGGTTCAGCGGGGCGGCGGCGACCCTGGCCGACGGCACGGTCGTCGGCATGGTCTCGGCGGTCGCGGGCGCCAGGGACGTACGCGTCGGCAGGATGCTCCCGGTCGAGGTCATGGCACGCTACTGGCCGGACCTCGGCGAACTCGTCCCCACTCCCGGCCACCGGGCGGACGCGCGCAGGCGGCTGTACTCACTGGTGCGCCGGGCCGAGAAGACCGGCCTGGCGTGCGACCCGAACCGGCTGTACGTCTCCGCCATGGACGCCTTCGACCCGCCGCCGCCGGACGGGGGTTTCGCGTCCCTGTGGGAAGCCGCCGCCTACGTGCAGTGGGAGGTGCCGGAGCCGGCCGCCGTGGCCCGGCTCGCCGACCGGCTGGCGGAACTGCTGGACGCCCCGCTGCCGCGCCCCGCGACCTGGTCGCCCATCGTCGTGGAGATCGATCACAGCGGTGCCGGTGCCGACCAGGTCACCGTCGAGGTGTCCGCCTACCGGGACGGGCAGCGCCGCCCGGTGGGCACGCGCCGGCTGGCCCGCGGCGCGGTGCGGCCGTTCGTGCAGGAGCGCATCGACGAGGCGTTCGCCCAGCTCGATCCCGGCGCCGAGGAGCTGCTCACGTTCGTACTGCCGCGCGAGTGGCTGAACGCACCGGTGGCGCACTGGGAGTGCAGCGAGCACGACCCCACCCCGCTCGGCTGCGCCTACCCGCTCGTGGTGACCGACCGCCACCGCCACCGCAGCGGACGGCTCCGCCACCAACTCCGCAAGAAGTGGCGCAAGCTCGGGGTCAGCCCGGGCGGCACGCTGCACCGCGTCGACTGCGGCGCCCGGGAGCGGCCGGCCGGCCTGCGCAGAAGGTGGCGGGACGACGTGGAGCTGGTCGGGTTCGCCACCGCGCCCGCAGCTGCGCGGGAGTACTTCGAGGTCGGTCTCCACGTCCCCGTCCCCGTGCTGCTGTGGCCGCGCGAGGGGTGCCCCCGCGACGGCCACGACGGCCCCTGCCCCGGCACGGTGTTCCTCGACGAACTCACGGTGTCCGTGGCCGGTGTGCCGCCGTCCGAACTTCCCCGCCTGGTAAGAGAGCTGCGCGAGGCGGCGGACGCGGCCGACGTCCCCGGCGAGCACTGGGCGAGGGACGTCCAGCTGCTGTGGGACGACCCCCGCTGCTTCGCCGAGCCCACCGCCCTGCTGCACTCGCCCGTCAGTTGAACAGCCCACCGCCGCACCGAACCACCGCCGCACCGATCGCTCGGAGAGAAGAACCATGCCCCTGTGGCCCGTCTACACCGGCGCGCCGGCCCCGCACGACGGCATCACCAAGCTGCCCCCACCACCGCCCTGGCGTGCCTTCGGCGGCCATCCCGTGCTCGACCCGCCGGACGAGGACGGCGAGGCCGCCACCGCCTCGCCCGACCGCGCCCACCGTGCCGCGACCTACCAGGCCACCGAGCACACGGTGCAACTGGTGAACGCGGCCCTGTACCTGCGGCGCCCGCTGCTGGTCACCGGCCCGCCCGGGACCGGGAAGTCGTCCCTCGCCTACGCGGTCGCCCGTGAGTTGCGGCTCGGTCCGGTCCTGAGGTGGAACATCACCAGCCGCAGCACCCTCCACGACGGCCTCTACACGTACGACCCGCTCTCCCGCCTGTACGCGGCCCGGCACACCACGGAACGGTCCGGCGCCCCGGCCGCCGGGACGGGCATCGAGGACCATCTGCGCCTCGGCCCGCTCGGCACCGCCCTCCTCCCCTACGCCCGCCCGCGCGCCCTGCTCATCGACGAGATCGACAAGAGCGACCTCGACCTGCCCAACGACCTGCTGCACGTCCTGGAGGAGGGCCAGTACGAGATCCCCGAACTCGTGCGGGCCTCCCGGGACGCCCCCGACGGGCGTGCGGAGGTCCTGGTCGACGGCACCGACCAGCGGGTGCCGGTGGAGCGCGGCCGGGTCCGCTGCAAGTCCTTCCCCTTCGTCGTCCTCACCAGCAACGGCGAACGCGAGTTCCCGCCGGCCTTCCTGCGCCGCTGCGTCTCGCTGCGCCTGCGGCAGCCGGACGACGACCACCTCGCCGAGATCGTCCGCGCCCACCTGGGCGAGCCCGACGGGTACGCGCAGCGGCTGATCGACCGGTTCCTGTCCCGGGTGGGCAGCGGCGAGCTGGCCACGGACCAGCTGCTCAACGCGATCTACCTGGCCCGTTCCTCCGGTCTGGGCACCGACTCCCTCGACGAGCTGGCGGAGCAGCTGATGCCCTACCTGGGTCGGTCGCCGCAGCCCGATGTCTTCTGACCGCCCGGGCTCGCCCGAACCCCTCCCCCACCTGGCCGACATCCTCGGCCGGGCGGCCTCGGGCGTCCGCCCGACCCCGCTGGAGCTGGCGGAACTCCTGTGGCTGGCGGGTCACATGGAGCACCCGACGCGGAACGCGCCGGGCCCGGCGGCCGACGCGGAACCCGCAAAGCCGGCACCGCCCGCGCCTCGGGCGACGCCTGAACGGGACCCACGGAACCCCCAGCACCGGCAGGACGGACAGGACGGGCCGTCCCGAACCGACCGGCCCGCGGCGGAGCCGCTTCCCGCACCGGAGGCCCCCCGCACCCCCCTGCGCCTGCCGTCCCAGGCCTCCGTTCCCGGAGCGTCGGCCGCCGAACCGCACAGCGCCCTGCTCGCCCCCGCCCCGCCGATGCTGCGGCACCCCCTCGCGCTCCAGCGCTCCCTGCGCCCGCTGAAGCGCCGTACCGACGCCCCGGTGGGCCAGGAGGTGGACGAGTCCGCGACCGCCGACCGCATCGCCCGCCTCGGGGCGGGTCCCGAGTGGTGGCTGCCGGTGCTTCGTCCCGTGCGGGAGCGCTGGCTGCGGCTGAACCTGGTGCACGACACGGGCCCCACCATGCCCGTCTGGCAGCCCCTGGTGCGCGAACTGCACACCGCCCTCGCCCAGTCGGGCGTCTTCCGCACGGTCACCCTGCACCGCGCGGAACCCGACGGCACCGTCCGCGGCGACGGAGCCCAGGCGCCCGCCGACGGCCGTACCGTCACCCTGCTGATCAGCGACTGCATGGGCCCGCAGTGGCGCGAGGGCCCGGCCGGCACCGCGTGGTTCGCCACCCTGCGCCGCTGGGCGCGCCGGACGCCCCTGGCCGTCCTCCAGCCGCTGCCCGAACAGCTGTGGCGGGACACCGCCCTGCCGCCGGTGCCCGGCCGGCTGTCGGCCCCGCACCGGGCCGCGCCCAGCGCGTCGCTCACCTTCACGCCGTACGACAGCACCGCGCCCCGCGCACCCGAGGGAGCCGTACCCGTCCCCGTACTGGAACCGGGACCCGAGTGGCTGGCGAACTGGGCCGCGCTGGTCGCGAGTCCGGGCGGCACCCGGTACCCGGGCGCGGCCGCGGCCCTGCACCGCCCCCTGCCGACCGACGCCGACGACCGCACCGACGTGTCGCGGCTGTCCCCCGGGGAACTGGTCCTGCGCTTTCGCGCCGGCGCGTCCCCCCAGGCCTTCCGGCTGGCCGGCCACCTCGCGCTCGGGCGCCCGGACCTGCCGGTGATGCGCCTGGTGCAGGCCGCCGTCGAACCGCATCCGCTCCCCCAGCACCTGGCCGAGGTCATCCTCAGCGGTCTGCTCACCACGGTCCCCGGGCCGCCAGGCTCGTACGCGTTCCGGCCCGGCGTACGCGACCTCCTCCTGCGCGGTCTGCCCCGAACCGCCCGCAACCGCACCCACGAGCTGCTGCTGCGGACCGGCGGCCTGATCGACGAGCGGGCGGGGCGGGCGCCCGGCGAGTTCCGCGCGCTGATCCCCGCGCGGGACGGCACCGAGCGGGCCGACGGGAACGAGTCGTTCGCGTCGATCAGCCAGGAGAGCGCGCGGCAGCTGGCCGCGCGGGAACGGCCCCTGACCCTGACGCCCTTCCCTCCCGAACTGGGAGCGCGCTACCGCCCGGTGCGACGGCTCGCGCCCACCGGGAGGATGTGGCTGGCCGAGGACACCGTGGCGAACCGGACCGTGGCGGTCCGGCTGCACGACACGAACACCGACCCCGCGTCGCGCCAGGCGTTCCTGCGGCACGCGCACCGCCTGACGGAGATCGCCCATCCGAACCTGGTCAGCGTCCTCGACCGCGGCATCGCGGACGACATCCCGTACGTCGTCATGGAGCACCTCGACGGCATCGCCCTGAACGCGCTCACCCGGTCGGGCGGCCGGCGGCTGCCGATGCCGCTGACGGTGTCGGTGGGGGCGCAGCTGTCGCGGGCGCTCACCGCCCTGCACGAGGCGGGCGTCACGCACGGCGGTCCGGAAACCTCCCGGGTGGTCCTCCTGCCGGACGGCACGGTCCGGCTCAGCCTCTTCGAACCGGGGCGTACCTCGGGCCCGGCCGGTCGCTCCGAGGACCTGCGGGCCCTGTGCGACGTCATGCTGCTGCTGACGTCGGGGACCTCGCACCTGACCGTCCCGATCGACTCCCGCCGCCTCGACCGGCTGCCCGGGGCCCTGCGCATCCACTACGCGCACGCCTTCGACCTGATGATGTCCGCCTCCCCCGCGGCACAGGCCCGGGGTCTGCGGCTGCTCGCGGACCCGCGGCTGACGGACCAGGCGGGCGAAGCGTACGAGCGGCGCCGGTACCGCGTCCTGGGACCCGTGCGGGTCGACCTCCCGGACGGTTCCCCCGACCTGCCGCCGGACGTCCGGGCGCTGCTCGCCATGCTGCTGCTCAAGCACGGCCGCACGGTGACGCACGAGGAGCTGCGGTGGGGGCTGTGGGACCCGGGTGACGAGCCGCGCAACCCGCGGGCCGAGCTGACCCGGCTGGCCACCCGGCTGGCGGACGTCCTGGGCCCCGGCGTACTGGCGACGTCCGCCCATGGCTGCGCCCTGCACACCAGCGCCGACGAAGTGGACGTGGTGCACTGCGACGCCCTGGTCCGAGACGCCGACGCGGCTCGGCTGACGGGCGCGCACATCGAGGCCCGCGATCTCGTCACCGGGGCGCTTGCACTCTGGCGCGGCGACGAGCCGCTCGCGGACGTGCCCGGTCCCGCCGCCCGCACCGCCCGCACCCGCCTGGCCCGGCTGCGCCTCGCCCTGCACACCAAGCTCGCCGAGCTCGACCTGATCCTCGGCGAGTACGACCGGGCCGCCACCGACCTGGCCGGCCTGCTGCACACCCACCCGCACCGGGAGGACTTCCTCCGCCTGTACCTGATCGCGCTGCGCCGCCAGGGCCGCGGCGAGGACGCCCTGGCGGTGTACGAGGAGTACGAACTGTCCGGGGGGCGGAGCCCGGCTCTGCTCGTCCTGGGCCGGGAACTGCGCGAGGAGCACGACGAGCCGGCGGACGACGCTCCGTGGCAGGCGTACGAGGAGCCCCCGCACGAGGACGGACCGAACGGCACCGTGTCCGCGCCGGACGAGCTGGCGGAGGGCCCCTTCCCCACGGAGGACGGCCTCTGGACGCCGCTGCTGGACTCGGCGGAGGGGCCGGCGAAGGGACCGACCGAGGAGGAGGCCGAAGCGGCCGAGGCGATCGCCGCGAGCGCCGCGTGGGGGGACGGTCCCCACTACGACCCGGACCTCGACCCGGAAGAGGCCCGGGAGCAGGCCGAGTACCTGACAGAGCTCGGAAAGGAGCTCGCGGAGGAGCTCGCGCAGGCCGACACCGACACCGACGCCTATACCGACTTCCGCGACTGCGCCCGCTACTCGTACGCCGACGGTCCGCACGGGGGCGGGGCCCGCGCGGCCCTGCACCGGGTGGTCACCGACCTGCTGGCGGACAGCGGGCTCGTCGGTGACACGTACGAACTCCTGGACGATCAGGAGGGCTTCCTCGTACTGCTGGCGCCGGGGTCGGATGCCTCCGCCCTGCTCCGGGCGACCGTGGAGGAACTGTCCGGGCTGCTGGTTCACGTGGGCGGCCTGCGGCTGCGGGCCGAGTTCTGGCAGACGGAGTTCCGGCTGGACGGCGGCGAGGAGCAGTCCTACCGCGCGGACGCCGAGTCGGTCGGCGCGGCACTGGACGCCTCCGGCGCGCAGGCGGTCGTCGCCCTCTCGGACTCCCTGTACCACGACGAGCCGCACAGGGAGGGACGGGACGGCCCCACCTTCGCCCCGGGCGTGTTCCGGCCGCTGGGCGACGACACGGGCTGGTACCACCCGGTCGGGTGGGCCGGTGCCGCGACCGAGTCCCCGACGCCTTTGCCGGCACCGGACGCCACCCGGCCGGTCACCTCGCGGCCGGACGATACCGTCACACCCGGGCGGCCCCGGCCCCTCCACACCGCGGCTTCTCCCGCGTTCCTGATCGCCCGCGCCCGTTGCGTGCTGCTCGGCTTCGACGACGTGGTGGCCCGGCTGTACCGACCCGCCGCGGAGCGGGAGGTGCTCCTGGACATCGCGGCACTCCTCGTCGAGGAGCGTGATCCCGAGGACTCACTGGCCGGGGCGCCGCTGCCCCGGGTCGCGTCGGACGGGTACGCCGGCACCCTCGACTTCATCCGGGCGCTCGCCGGGCACCGGCTCGCCCACGACGCGCGGCTCCGCCTCGACCGTCACGAGGCACGGGCGGCCCGGACCGCGCGGCCCACCCCCCTGGCCGACCGGCTGATCCGAGCGCTGCACATCCGCGAGGTGCCCGTCGCCGTGGTGACCGACCGGGCGCCCGCCCCGGTCACCGCCTACCTGAGACGACGCGGCCTGCTGGACGCCCTGCCGGGCGGCGTCCACGGCCGGGACTCGGACCTCTCCCGCCTCATGCCCGACCCCGACGTCCTGCACCGGGCCCTGGAGCGGCTCGACGCCGCCCCCGGCGACTGTGTGCTGATCGGCTCCAGTGCCGCCGAACAGTCCGCCGCCCGCGCGGCCGGTGTGCCGTTCATCGGCTACTGGCGCGGCGAAGAGGCCCGGCGCTACCTGCGTAGGGCGGACGGCGACGCGCTCCTCGTACCGGACCTGCGCCCGCTGCTCACGGCGGCCGAGCACCGCTGACCGCACGACCCCCGTTCAGCGGCCCCCCGCCCGGCCCTGTCCAGGGGGCGCCCGCCCCGGCCCCCGCGCACGATGCCTAGGAGGCCGGCCACCGGGCGGCCCCGCACGGTCCGCGCTCTCGGGAGGATCTGCCATGACCGCCAGTACCGCCAGTCTGGAGCAGTTGCGCCGCTGCCACTTCGCCGTCGATCTGGGCGCGGCGCGGACCCGCGTGTACGTCAAGGGGGTCGGGCTGGTGGTCGACCAGCCCTCCGCCGCCGCGGTCAACACCCGGACCGGCGCGCTCATCGCGGTCGGTGAGCTCGCGGAGAAGATGACCGGCCGCACCCCCGCCTTCATCCGCGTCGTCCGGCCCATCTCGGGTGGCACGGTCGTCGACATCGAGATGGCCCAGCGCATGCTGCGGCATCTGCTCGGCGACAAGATCCGCCGCGCCCTGCGCCGCAAACCCCGGCTGCGCGCCGCCGTCTGCACCCCGCACGGCGCCGATCCGCTGGCCCAGCGGGCGGCGATCGAGACGCTGGTCGGGCTCGGCGCGCGCCGCGTGGAACTCGTCGACACGCTGATCGCCGCGGCGGTCGGCTGCGAACTGCCGGTGGAACAGCCCGAGGCCACCATGATCATGGTGTGCGGCGCGCACGCCACCCAGGTGGCGGTGCTCTCCCTCGGCTCGATCGTGACCGCCGAACGCATCCCGGTCGGCGGGGAGGCCGTCGACCACGCGATCGTGCAGCTCCTGCGCCACCAGCACGAGCTGATGCTGCCCAGCCAGTCCGTCCGCCCCCTGCAACTCGCCCTGTCCGGCAACGGGCTGACCGCCCAGGGGCCGACGTCCACCGAGATCCACGGCCGGGACGTGGCGACCGGCCTCGCCCGCTCCGTGCGGGTCGACACCGCCGCCGTCCGCGACGCCATCCAGACGCCGCTGACGGCCGTCCTCGACGGCATCGGCAAGGTGTTGCGGGACTGCCCGCCGGACCTGGTCGCGGACCTCGCGGACCGCGGGATCATGATGGTCGGCGGGAGCGCGCTGCTGCCCGGCTTCGACCAGATGCTGCGTCAGGCCACCGGCATGCCGGTACACATCGCCGAACGGCCCGGCGAGTGCGCGGTCCAGGGCCTCGGCACCATGCTCGAGGGCCGGATCGAGCCGATGTCCCTGCACTCGACGTCATCCGACTGACCCGCCTGCTCGAAGCGGTCCTGGACGACGTCGGCACCGGCCTCGGTCCGCGCGGCACCCCGCAGCGCGTCGTGGACCACGCCGCCGAACTGACCGGCGCCGCCTCCGCGGCCCTGATCGCGACCGGCCCCGGCCGGGACTGCCTCGCCGGGATCCGCACCACGGGCCCGCACCACGTGCCGGAGACCGCGCCCCGGCTGCGGGTACCGATCCACGTGGGGGACGAGGCGTTCGGCGAGCTGCGGCTGGCCGGGCGGCCCGGCGGCGTCCCGTTCACGGCCGAGGACGAGCAGCTGGTGCGGGTCCTGGCCACGCACGCCGGTATCGCGGTGGGCACCGCCCGGCTGTACGAGACGGCCCGGCAGCGCGAGCGCTGGATCGAGGGCGCCGCGGCCGTCACCATCGCGCTGCTCACCGCCCTGCGCCACGCCCTCACCGACGCGGCCGGCCGCCCGGGAGTGACCCGCGTCGAGGTCACCGCGGACGCGATCGCCGCCCTGCCGGACGGCCGGGACGGAGTGTGCGGCTGACGGTCCTCGACGACGGCGTGACGGGCCCGGTCGAGGGCCGGGGGACGACGGTCACGTGGCAATCGGCGCTCTGAGCGCGGGAGAAGGGGACTGGCCGGAGGAGGCAGGCAGCACCTTTACCCACCCGTAGACCGGTCATTCCCCCGCGCCGGGTGTAGTCCGCTGCCCGACGGGCAGGTGCACCCCACACGGGGGGCGTGACGTTGCGACGTCTGTCAGGCATCGAAAGAGACGGACAAGGCGGTGACATGACCCCAGCGGCACCACCACGTCCGGCGGGGACGCCGGCCACCCTGGTCATAGACAGCGGGGTGGACGCCGGCCGGGCGGTGCTCGTCCCGCGGGGACAGCTCGTCCACGGGTGCGCGGACATCCTGGCCGAGGCCCTGGCGGCCCTGCCGGCCGACATCGAGCGGGTCGACCTGGACATGGGCGACGTGGTGTTCATGGACACGGCCGGACTGCGGTTCCTGGACCTGCTGGGCGGCTTCAGCCACCGGCAGGCGGTGCCGGTGACGGCGACGAACTGGCACGGCGGGCCGCTGCGGGTCCTCGAACTGGCGGGCCTGGACACCACCGACCCGCTGCACGCCACAGCCCACCGGCCGGAAACCGCGCCCATGCCCCCGGCGGCTCCGGCGGCTCCGGCGGCTCCGGCGGCTCCGGCGGCTCCGGCGGCTCCGGCCGAGCGGCTGCACGTCCTTCAGGAGGAGGTGGAGCAGCTGCGCCGGGCGATCGCCTCACGCCCGGTGATCGACCAGGCGCGGGGCGTGCTCATGGCCCTGCACGCCTGCACGTCGGACGAGGCGTGGCACATCCTGCGGGAGGCCTCCCAGTTGTCCAACACCAAGCTGCGCGCCGTCGCCGCGGCGGTCACCGCCAGTGCCGGGAGCGACGGCCCGCCCCCGCCGGCCGAGGTGCGTACGGCCTTGCGGACGGCACTGGGCCGGATCGGCCGCTGAGGCGCCGAGGCCGTGGAGGCGGTGGGGCCGTGGAGGCGGTGGGGCCGGGCCCGGCGGTGTGGCCGTGGAGGCGGTGGGGCCGGGCCCGGCGGTGTGGTGCCGACGCCCCGGGCGGGGTACCCGGCCCGAAACGCCGTCCGTCAGGAGGAGGCACGACGATGAGCGAGCAGACCACGTCCCAGGCAGAGGGCGAACGCGACGACGAGCCGGACCTCCCAGACCCGGGGCACACCACGCCCTCCCAGGCGGAGGGCGAACGCGACGAGGACGCGAACACGGCGGACACGGACACGGACACGGCGGACGACACGGCCGGTCTCTAGTGGGCCGTGCGCCGACCGCGTCGGTGACGTTTCACCGGTGACCGCCTCGCCCGTCCGCGACGTCACCGGGGGGAACGAACAAGCATGACGGCGGTCAGGCCTCCGCCGAACCCGGGGCGGTGCGGACGCCGGCCGTCACCGCCATGCCTGCGGGACGGCCACGTGGGACGAGCACTCCGTCCCGGTCGTGCGTCACCCGGGCCGGGGCGGCCACTACCGGGCGCGGTGGCCCGCGATCCACTCCGCCAGGGAGAGCAGGGTGGCCTCCGCGCTGTTCGCCATGTGGTCCCGCAGGGCGTGGAGGTCTTCGGGTGTGTCGCCCAGGACCGGGTCGGTCCGCAGCAGTCGCCAGGTCTGCTGGACGACGCTCCCGGCGCCCTGCCTGGAGAGGTGCCAGTCCCAGCGGACGATGCCTTGCTCGGCTCCGCCGACGACGAAGGCGAACGCGGAACCCGGATCTGCCCGGACCACTTCGGAGTGGGTGACCCATTCACGTCCGTCGCGGCGATTGCGTCCGCTGAACCGTGCGCCGACCCATGGGCCCTCCCCCGGCTCGTAGCTCACGGCGCTGGCGCTCGGGCTCCACGTCTCGATCAGAGACACGTCGCTGATCAGGTGATACACGGAGTCCGGCGTCAGATCGACCCAGCACCGCCTGGTGAAGACGAAGGGTGCCAGATCGAGGCCGGCCGGCGAATCGAGCGGGGTGGCGTCGGTGTTCTCGGACGTAGTGGTGCTCACCGGGTCTCCCAGAGGTGAAGGCGACAGAGGGGATGTGCGGCTCATCCTGGGGGCCGGAGCGGGGAGCAGCCAGACTCTGCGGATCCGCACCCCGGCAGGGTGCGGCGCGGTTCGGCGCTGCCGCACATACTCCCTCTCATGAACAAGCACGGGCAGCTCGCCGACTTCCTCCAGGCACGCCGGGGCCTTCTGCGTCCCGAGGATGTCGGGTTGCGGACCTACGGCGAGCGGCGCCGGGTGCCGGGGCTGCGAAGGGAGGAGCTGGCGATGCTCGCCGGCATCAGCGCGCCGTACTACGCCAGGCTCGAGCAGGGCCAGTCGCGCAACGCCTCGCGCGAGGTACTCGACGCCATCGCGACCGCCCTGCGTCTGGACGAGTCCGAGCGGGCCCATCTGCACGAGCTCGCCCGTGCACCGAAGCAGGGCAAAGCCGCACCACGCCCCCGTCCCGAGCGCATCACCCCGGCCACCAGCGCGTTGCTGGCGGCTCTCGAAGGCACCCCGGCCCTCGTCATGGGCCGCCGTAGCGACGTTCTGGCCTGGAACACGCAGGGTCACGCGTTGTTCGCCGGTCATCTCGACCGGCACGGCCCCGACGAACCCGGGCAACGGCCGAACATGGCCAAGCTGGTGTTCCTCGACGCCCACGCCCGCGACCTCTATACCGACTGGACCACCAAGGCCAAGGCCGTGGTCGGCAACCTGCGCATCACCGCCGGCCGGTACCCGCAGGATCCCCTGCTGGCCGGGCTCGTCGGCGAACTGATCATGCGCAGCCCGGAGTTCGCCACCATGTGGGCCGATCACCGGATCCTGGCCTGCGATGTCGCCGATTACGAGATGCACCACCCCACGGTCGGAACCCTGACCGTCACCCAGCAGACACTCCAGAGCCCGCAAGGAAGCGGACCGGCCGTGGTGATCGCCACGGCCGCCCCGGGGTCCCCCTCCGCGGCATCCCTGAAGCTCCTCGCCCACGGCGCCGCGTCCCGGGAAGCGGTCTTCCCGCGCGAGAACGCCGACGCGGGGACCCCCACCACCTGAACCTCCCTCGAACGCCTCCCTCGGTCACCCCTCTCGACCACCATCACCACGGCCTCGCCGCATCGCGGCTTCAGCCTGCCCAAAACCAGCGAAGTGAAGGAACCCATGTCCCACCGAATCACCCGCCGAAGCAGTAGGACCATCACTACCGTCGCCCTGCTGGCCGCCACCGCTTCGACCACGCTCCTGTCCGCCCAGCCGGCACTGGCGACGACCCACGCCGCACCGCCCGCCCACAGCACCGCGGCGGGGGCCTGTGCGGCACCGCCCGTCCACAGCACCGCGGCTGCTTCGAGGTTCCTGAGCAACGTTCGAATCGCCAAGCACTTCGACCTGGCGGCGGGCCAGATGCCGGAGAACATCGCCCTGCTGCCCGACGGCACGGCCCACGTCACCTTCGCCGGCAGCCGCCAGGTCGCCCGGATCACCCCCCGGGGCAACGTCCGAATCCTGGCGACGCTGCCCGCGCCCGCCGACGGCGGAGTCAATACACCCGTCCTCCGCTTCCCCCTGACCACCGGCATCGTCCACGCCGACGGCGCCACGTACGTGCTGTACGCGACCGGTACCGCCGACCTGACGGGCCTGTGGCGGCTGGTCCCGGGCAAGGCCCCCCGGCGCATCACCGCGCTGCCCGCGAACGGCCTGCCCAACGGTCTGGCGCTGGACCGGCATTCCAAGCGGCTCTACATCACCGACTCGGTGCTCGGCACCGTGTCGACCGTCCCCCTCTCCGGGGGCCGGCCCACCGTCTGGTCGACAGCGTCCGAGCTCGCCTCGACCGGCTACCTCGGAGCCAACGGCGCGAAGGTGCACAACGGCGCCCTGTGGGTGACCAACCTCGACAAGGGCACCCTCCTGCGCATCCCGATCCGCCGCGGAGACCGGGCGGGAGCACCGCAGTTGAAGGCTACGGGCCTGCCCGGCATCGACGACTTCGCCTTCACCGGCCGGGGCGACAAGGTGCTCGCCACCCTCAACGGCCCCAACAAGGTCGTGAGCATTCGTCCCGACGGCACCAGCACCACCGTTCTGCACGCCGGCGACGGACTCCAGAACCCCACCTCCGTCGCCCTGCGCGGCAAGGAGGTGTACGTCCTCAGCGCCGCCTACACCACGCGGAAGGACCCCAACCTCCTGCGCGCCCACCTGCACGGCCACCACCACCGCTGACCCGCGCCCGGCACGGCACGGCACGGCACGAACGCACGGTGTACGCGCTCGCCACACCCACCGCCGGCACCGGCGACGAGGTGAACACCCGGCGCCCCCGACGTGGTGCCCGCCGAGCCGGTCGCCCGGCTCGCCACCGCGGAGTCACGCGTGGAGCGTCCAGCATCACGGGGAAGGGGCAGGTGCAGTAGCTCCCGCCCGTGGGCGCGCGGCACTCACCCCGCTCAGCAGTCGGCCGCAGGCCGAGGTGCCCATCGTGGTCTCGGGGCCGGCTGCCATCGACCTGGCACGCGCAAGGCTCAATGCGCGACGAGGTCGAGGGCGCCAAGGAGGTCCTGACGCCCGTCTTCCAGGTGCCGCCGGGCTGGCGCGGCTCGGGCATGATGGAGCGGCTTACTGCCGCCCGGCTCGAGCTGACACGCCCTCAGTTCCGGTGCTCTCCAGCGGCCCTCTTCCTAGCCGAGCAGATCGAGGACTTGGGCGCCCTCTCCCCGGCACGCAGGCTCGGCGCTCAAAGCCCGTTGGCGATCGGCGCCTGACCCTCTACCGACCGAGCGCGGCCGGGATCACGGCCTCCTTCTCCGGCGTGATCCCGTGCTCGGCCCAGCGCGGGTGCGGCACCGGCATCCCGCCGTCGCGAAGCCACGTCCAGGCGTCCGTCACCGTCTCCGACAACGGGCGGCACACCAATCCCGCGGGTCTGCGCCCGCGCCGACTCGACCTTCCACACGCCCGCGTGGGTTCGCCACAGCGGTAGCTCAGTCCACTGCCTCACGTCGTTGTCCAGGAGCAGCCGGGGGTCGTCGAACGTCTTTGGCGTGGCGACGGCCCGGATCGCAGAAGCGCGGGTGTTCCAAATATGACGTCGTGGGGATGTGTCAATATCTGCGCCCGCGGGCTGAGACTTCAACGGAACAGGCAGACAGATTATATGCCGCAATGAGCAGGGGTGAATTCTTCACCGCACACTGGCCGCTGCGGCGTGCTACTGTCGATCTCAGTTGCAGTTGTGGTTCCCGAAACTTCAAGCGCTCTCCGGTCGGACATTGTGCCACTGGAAGCACTTTTGTATGTCCGGTCTTTTTCCGGGCGGGGTGATCATCGCGGCGACACGGCGTCCGTACAGTGCGGGCTCCGGCGCACTGCCCCAAAGGAGAAATGACATGGCTACCGGAACCGTGAAGTGGTTCAACGCGGAAAAGGGGTACGGCTTCATCGCGGTCGACGGTGGTGCGGATGTTTTCGTCCACTACAGCGCGATTCAGATGGACGGCTACCGCACCCTCGAAGAAGGCCAGCGGGTCGAGTTCGAGATCTCGCAGGGTCAGAAGGGCCCGCAGGCCGACATGGTTCGCCTCAGCGCCTGAGACGCGCGGCCACCGCAGCGCGGTCTTCGACCGAAGGGTCCGTACCTCCCGGGGTACGGGCCCTTCGGCCTGCCCGGACGTGCCCGGGATGTGCCTCGGGACGTGCCCCGAACGCGCCCCGGACCGGCCCGAAGACCTCCTGCGGACCGCCCCGGACCGCCGCCGGCCCGTGTTCGCGGGTGGCTGAGCGCCGGTGTCGATCCCTGAGAGACGCTTGCACTCGGCAGGGGCGAGTGCTAATCATTGCGTTAGCACTCTGAAGGTGAGAGTGACAACGAAGGACCGGGTCGGTGAGGCCCGCAGGCCGGGTGGGGAAGGAACCGCACGGCAGGCGAGCCGTCCGTCGCGGGCGCGGGCGCGGTCCGAAGGAATCACCCCCAGTCCTGGAGGGACCACTTCACATGGCCAAGATCATCGCGTTCGACGAGGAGGCACGGCGCGGCCTCGAGCGCGGCATGAACCAGCTCGCGGACGCCGTCAAGGTGACGCTCGGCCCCAAGGGCCGCAACGTCGTCCTCGAGAAGAAGTGGGGCGCCCCCACGATCACCAACGATGGTGTCTCCATCGCCAAGGAGATCGAGCTCGAGGACCCGTACGAGAAGATCGGCGCCGAGCTGGTCAAGGAAGTCGCCAAGAAGACGGACGACGTCGCCGGTGACGGTACGACCACCGCGACCGTTCTCGCCCAGGCCCTGGTCAAGGAAGGCCTGCGCAACGTCGCGGCCGGCGCCAACCCCATGGCCCTGAAGCGCGGCATCGAGAAGGCCGTCGAGGCCGTCTCCGCCGCCCTGCTGGAGCAGGCGAAGGACGTCGAGACCAAGGAGCAGATCGCCTCCACGGCCTCCATCTCCGCCGCCGACACCCAGATCGGCGAGCTCATCGCCGAGGCCATGGACAAGGTCGGCAAGGAAGGCGTCATCACCGTCGAGGAGTCCCAGACCTTCGGTCTGGAGCTCGAGCTCACCGAGGGTATGCGCTTCGACAAGGGCTACATCTCGGCGTACTTCGCCACCGACATGGAGCGTATGGAGGCGTCGCTCGACGACCCGTACATCCTGATCGCCAACTCCAAGATCGGCAACGTCAAGGACCTGCTGCCGCTCCTGGAGAAGGTCATGCAGTCGGGCAAGCCGCTGCTGATCATCGCCGAGGACGTCGAGGGCGAGGCCCTGTCGACCCTGGTGGTCAACAAGATCCGCGGCACCTTCAAGTCCGTCGCCGTCAAGGCCCCGGGCTTCGGCGACCGCCGCAAGGCCATGCTCGGCGACATCGCCATCCTCACGGGCGGCGAGGTCATCTCCGAGGAGGTCGGCCTCAAGCTGGAGAACGCGTCCCTGGACCTCCTGGGCAGCGCCCGCAAGGTCGTCATCACCAAGGACGAGACCACGATCGTGGACGGCGCCGGCTCCGCCGACCAGGTCCAGGGCCGGGTCAACCAGATCCGCGCCGAGATCGAGAACAGCGACTCGGACTACGACCGCGAGAAGCTTCAGGAGCGCCTGGCGAAGCTGGCCGGCGGCGTGGCCGTCATCAAGGCCGGTGCCGCCACCGAGGTCGAGCTCAAGGAGCGCAAGCACCGCATCGAGGACGCCGTTCGCAACGCGAAGGCGGCCGTCGAGGAGGGCATCGTCGCCGGTGGTGGCGTGGCCCTGCTCCAGGCCTCCCAGGTCTTCGAGAAGCTGGAGCTGTCGGGTGACGAGGCGACCGGCGCCAACGCCGTGAAGCTCGCCCTGGAGGCCCCGCTGAAGCAGATCGCCGTCAACGGTGGTCTCGAGGGCGGCGTCGTCGTGGAGAAGGTCCGCAACCTGACCGTCGGCCACGGCCTGAACGCCGCGTCCGGTGAGTACGTCGACATGATCGCCGAAGGCATCATCGACCCGGCGAAGGTGACCCGCTCTGCCCTGCAGAACGCCGCCTCCATCGCCGCGCTGTTCCTCACCACCGAGGCCGTCATCGCCGACAAGCCGGAGAAGGCCGCCCCGGGCGGCGCCCCGGGCGGCATGCCGGGCGGTGACATGGACTTCTGATCGACCGGTTCCGGTTGATCGACCGTCCTTCACGTACCGAGGGCGGCACCCCCTGTTCCGGCAGGGGGTGCCGCCCTCGGGCGTTTTCCGCGTCACGTCCGGCGCGTCCGTCGCGTCTGTCAGGAAGAGCGGGTCTCCGACACGGGGATGGCATGGTGCGCGGCGAAGGTGCGGACCGCCTGTGGCAGCGCCGGCGCGGCACCCTGCGGGGTGAGCCACCTCGTACGCATGAGGATGGTGCCGTCGAACCGGCCGCGGACCCACAGCAGAGGCTGGACGGCCGGTGGCGGACGGTGCTTCCGGGTCCCGCCGGTCCACACGGTCAGCCGGCTCTCCCTGGGACTGGTGTTCAGCTCCACGGACCGGATGTCGGCCCAGGGCAGCACGACCTGCTTTCTGAGGGAGTCCACCCGGATGCCCAGCTCGTTGAACGAGATCCCGTCGCCGGAGCCGCGGAGCAGGCCTGCCAGCCGAAGGAGCGTGATGAGCGCGGCGAGCGCGAGCAGCACGCCCGGGCCGCCGGACATGACCGCCGCGAGCACCAGGAGCACGCTGGTGAGGACGGCGTTGCGCAGGATCATGAGCGACCAGGTCCGGCGGTGACGCCGGTAGTGGGCGAGCGGTGGCCAGGGGACGATCGTGGACCGGTCGTCGGTCTGCCGCTGTCGCGAGTCGACCGGACTCGAGGCGACGGAGGAAGAGGCGGCGACGGAGGCGTGGAGGTGTGCGTCGTCGAGCGGGTCCACCGGGGTGCCGGCCGCGTGGTCCGCCGTCACCCAGAGGCGGTCCGCGCACATGTCCAGCAACTGGCCGGGCGTGGGACGCTCCTCGGGGTCCTTGCTCAGGCAGTCGAGGACGAGGGGTCGCAGCTCTTCCGGTACGGCGGACACGTCCGCCTCCGTGTGCACCGCGCGGTACATCAGCCCGTACGGTGTGCCGTTGCCGAAGGCACTGCCGCCCGCCGCGGCGATCAGCACGGCACCGAGGGAGAAGACGTCGCACGCCCCGGTGATGTCGAGGCCCTGTACCTGTTCCGGTGCGATGAACCCGGAGCTCCCGATCACCGAGCCGTCGTGGGTGAGCTGCGTGCCCTCCAGCACGCGGGCGATGCCGAAGTCGAGGACGCGAGGGCCGTCCTCGGCCAGGATGATGTTGCCCGGTTTGAGATCGCGGTGCACCAGTCCGCAGGAGTGGATCGCCTCCAGGGCCTCGGCCAGCGAGGCCGCGAGAGACCAGAGCCGGTCCTCGTCCAGTGGGCCGTTCCGGGCGACCTCGTTGGCCAGTGTCGGCCCCTTGATGTAGGCGCTGGCCATCCACGGCCGGGGTGCGTCGGGATCCGCGTCCACCACGGCCGCGGTGTGGAAGCCACCGACCTTGCGGGCCGCTTCCACCTCTTTGCGGAATCGCTGCCGGAACCGGGGATCGGCCGCGTACTCGGTTTTGATCACCTTGATCGCGACGGCCCGGCCGGAACGCGAGCGGCCCAGAAAGACCGAGCCCATGCCTCCGGTCCCCAGCCGGCGCTCGATCACGTAATCACCGACACGTGCCCCGTTCACGGCTTCCTCTCAGGTGATTGGTGCGACCGACGTCCGCGCGTCAACATACGCGATAGCGGGGGCGGTTGGTTTCGCGGGCACGGGCACCGACGTCCGGGCCCGCCCGGCGGTGCGCCCGGTGTGCCCGGGATCACGTCGGGCCCGAGGCGAGTGGCAGGAATGGGCGCGGGAGCGCGCGGGTTGTTGTTGGCGCACGTTGCATGCATATGCATATGTCAACTGGTGTCATTCCAGGGAGCCCCCACATGAGCGTCACCCTCGCCGAGACCGCCTCGCGCGCCGCCCACATCCTCGCCCGCCCGGCCACCATCAACGGCCTGACCGTGCCCAACCGCATCGCGATGGCCCCGATGACCCGGATGTTCTCGCCCGGCGGCGTCCCCGGCGAGGACGTGGTCTCGTACTACGCCCGCCGCGCCGCCGCCGGCGTCGGCCTGATCGTCACCGAGGGTACCTACGTCGGCCACGACTCCGCCGGGCTGAGCGACCGCGTGCCGCGCTTCCACGGCACCGAGCAGCTGGCCGGCTGGGCGAAGGTCGCCGACGCGGTGCACGCGGCGGGCGGCACGATCGTGCCGCAGCTGTGGCACATCGGCATGGTCCGCAACCAGGGCGACCAGCCCTTCCCGGAGGCCCCCGCCGTCGGCCCCTCCGGTCTGCGCATCGGCGAGGACGAGGCCACCGGCAAGGCGATGACCCAGCGCGATCTGGACGACGTCATCGGCGCCTTCGCCGAGGCCGCCGCGGCCGCGGAACGCATCGGCTTCGACGGCGTGGAGCTGCACGGCGCCCACGGCTACCTCATCGACCAGTTCCTCTGGGCCGGCACCAACCACCGCACCGACGCCTACGGCGGCGACCCGGTGGCCCGCACCCGGTTCGCCGCCGAGATCGTGGCCGCCGTGCGTGAGAGGGTCTCGCCCGACTTCCCGGTGATCTTCCGCTACTCGCAGTGGAAGATGGACGCCTACGACGCCCGCCTCGCCGAGACCCCGGAGGAGTTGGAGGCCATTCTCGCCCCGCTGGCATCGGCCGGCGTCGACGCCTTCCACGCCTCCACCCGCCGCTACTGGCGCCCCGAGTTCGACGACTCCGACCTCAACCTCGCCGGCTGGACCAGGAAGCTCACCGGCAAGACCGCCATCACGGTCGGCTCGGTCGGCCTCGAGGGCGAGTTCGGGAAGGCGTTCCAGGGCGAGGGCGCCGCGCTCGGCAGCCTCGACGACCTCCTGGACCGGATGGAGCGCGACGAGTTCGACATGGTCGCCGTCGGCCGCGCGCTGCTCCAGGACCCGGACTGGGCCCGGAAGGTCCTCGCCGGCCGCTTCGACGAGCTGACGCCGTTCGACGCGGCGGCGCTGCAGACCCTGAGCTGACCCGGCCGCTTCGGATGTGCGCCGCGGCGTAGGGTCCGTGGGATGACGAACCCCGGACCCGTGGAATCAGTGGGATCAGCAGGCCCTGTGGTGCACACCGTCACCGGTGCGGTGCGCGGGCGGCGGGAGGAGGGTCTGACCGTCTTCCGCGGCATACCGTTCGCCGAACCGCCGGTGGGCGAGGCCAGGTTCGCCGCCCCGCGCCCGGCCCGCGCCTGGGACGGCATACGCGAGGCCTACGCCTTCGGTCCGCCGCCCCCGCAGGACCTCGGCGCAGCGGGCCCGGCCGGCGGTGCGAACGCCGCCGTGGGCGACGACTGGCTGACCGTCAACGTCTGGACTCCCGCCCCCGACCCGGCCGCCCACCGCCCGGTGATGGTGTGGATCTACGGCGGGGCCTACAAGCTCGGCCACGCCGGCAGCCCCGGCTACGACGCCCGCCGCATCGCCGAGGACGGTGACCTCGTCGTCGTCACCTTCAACTACCGCCTCGGCATGGAGGGCTTCGCCCGCATCGAGGGTGCCCCCGCCAACCGGGGCCTGCTCGACCAGGTGGCCGCGCTGGAGTGGGTACGGGAGAACATCGCGGCGTTCGGCGGCGACCCGGGCCAGGTCACCGTCTTCGGCGAGTCGGCGGGCGCCGGGTCCGTCGCCTCGCTGCTGGCCATGACGAGCGCGGCCGGGCTGTTCCGGCGGGCCATCGCCCAGAGCGTGCCGGGCACGTTCTTCTCCGACGAGCTCGCCCGGGACGTCGCCGCCGCCCTCGCCGCCGAGATCGGCCTGCGCCCGACCGTCGCCGACCTGGCGGCCGTGGACCCGGCCCGGCTGGTCGAGGCGGGGCAGGCGCTCGCCCCGAAGATGCCCGGGTACGTGGACCGCTGGGGGCAGGCCGCGCCCACGGTCACCCCGTACTCGCCGGTCGTCGACGGAGACGTACTGCCGGTCATGCCGTGGCAGGCACTCGCGTCCGGCGCGTCCCGGGACGTCGACCTGATCGTCGGTCACAACCGCGACGAGAACCGGCTCTTCACCGTCATGGCGGGCAAGCTCGGCCGGATCACCGACGAACGCGCGAGCGCGGCCCTCGGCCTGTACGCGCCGGGCGGCGAGGCGGTCTACCGCGCCGCGTACCCGGCCGCGTCCGCGAACGACCTCTACGAACGCGTCCAGACCGACTGGCTCTTCGCCATGCCGTCCCTGCACCTGGCCGAGGCCCACCTCGCGGGCGGCGGCCGGTCCCACGTCTACGAGCTGACCTGGCCCGCCCCGGGCGACGGCGGTGCCCTCGGCGCCTGCCACGCCCTGGACGTCCCGCTCCTCTTCGGCACGTTCCAGGCCGACCTGGGGGCGCTCGTCTTCGGCGGTGCGGAGCCGTCCCCGGAGGCGCTGGCCCTGTCGTCCCGGTTCCGTGCCTCGTGGACGGCGTTCGCACGCACCGGCGACCCCGGCTGGCCCGCGTACGACACGGAACGGCGCCTGGTGCAGGTCCTGGACGCGGAGCCGGTCGTCGCGCCGTACCCGGGGGAGGCGTCACGGCGGCTGTGGGAGGGCTACGAGTTCGCGCCCCTGCCGCTGGTGGGAGCGGGGGAGTGACCGGACGGGGCCTGATGCTGGGCCTGTTCGTCGTGCCGGTGGTCGTCGGCGTGTACCTGCTCAGCGCGCCGGCCATCGCGGGCAGCACCCCGCAGTGCGGCGGGGCGTCAGGGTGTCGCCGACTTCCACGTGGCCGTGGGGCCGCCCGCTTCTGCGCCAGTGTCGTGCTTCCACGACCCGCGTCAAGGGCGCTGCGCGTCGCCTTCGGCGATCGGCCTGCGGCCGCCCCTTGACCAGGATCGCTCCAGCACGGGGGAGAAGCGTGCGGGCGGCCGGGGAGGGTGGGTGTCCCAGGTACGCCTGTCCCCTGGGCGGGTCGCGCGGTCGCGCGGTCGCCCGGCGCGAAGGGCGCGTCGGCGCCTCGCCGGCACGCCGGGAGTGTTTGGCGTCTGCCGCCCGGTGGGTGGGGGGACCCCTGCCGAAAACCGAGGACGAAACAGCGATTTCGTCCTCGGTTTTCGAGAGAGGTCCGGCCCGGGGACCATGGCAAGGAAGCGAGTGGCCCCACGGTCACCTGGAAGCCGGGGCCCCCTTGATGCCGTCGACGAAGACCGACCAGGCATCGGCCTGGAACCGCAGCCTGGGCCCATGCGGATCCTTGGAATCGCGGACCGGGATGGCGGTGGGGTTTCCGACGGCGACCTCCAGGCAGTTGCCGCCGCTGCCCCCGCTGTAGCTGGACTTGTACCAGTCCAGGTGGTGCTCAGGAATGCTCCTCATGGGCGTAATCCTGCGCCATCGCCTCAACTAGGGCCAGGGAGTTCTTCGGGGACAGCGAGCAGGCAGAGAGAAGGCTGTAGGTGTGCCGTTGGTAGCGGACGACGGTGGGTTCGTCCTCCAGCCGCCCGGTGCCGACGCCCTCGAAGTACACCAGCGGAGGAGCGTCCTCGAAGTCCATCAACTTGATGGCGCCCTCCAGCGAGGCATGCGCTCCCGCGTCGAACGGCAGCACCTGCACAATGATCCGGTTCCGGCGAATCAGGCTGACGATATGGCCGAGCGCCTCGGCCATCACCTCACGCCCGCCGGTGACCCGCCGCAGCGCGGCTTCGTCCAATACCACCCACAACTGTGGCTTTGTTGGATCGTCGAGGAGACGGGCCCGGTCCATCCGCGCCGCCACCAGTTCCTCGATCGCCTCGTTCGGTGCCGTTGGTCGGTATGCCCGGCACACCGCCCGTGTGTACGCAGCGGTTTGCAGCAGTCCAGGGATCAGTAGGGGCGCGTACTCCCTGATCTCCGTGGCGGTCGCCTCCGCCTCCGCCGCCTCCGCGAAGTGCTCCGGATACCTCGACTTGGCCGACGCCGCGCAGTTCCGCCGGAAGAAGTCCTCCGTGCTCAGGGCGTCGTCCAGCAACCGCGCGTACTCCGGCTGCATCCTGCGCGTACCGGACTCCAACTGCCCGATGAACGAGCCGCTGACGAACAGCCGTCCGCCCAGCTCCTCCTGGCTCAGCCCCGCCTTCTCGCGGGCGTGGCGCAACTCGGCGCCGAGGAGGGCGCGGGGGGACGACGAGGGATCGAGGTCTTTCGGTCCAGGCATGGCAAGGAACTCCCGGTCGCACATCAGGCGTTGTTGGGCCGCCCTGTATGGCCAGGTTAGAGGCGGGGCAGACACGCTGTGTGGTGAATCGAAAACTCAGCGTGGAGGTGAGGAAGGGTGCGGTCGACCGAAGAAGTCGTCGAGTCCTTGCGGCAGGCCCTCGTGGGCGCCGGAGTCGTGCTGCCGTCCCTGCGTGTCGATCCGGTGACCGGCGCGAGCGACGAGCCGTTCGCCCTGGTCGACCTGGGGCGGTGCAACGTCCGGGTCGCCGAGCGGCTGGCGTCGGTGGTGCGGGGTGAGCGCCCGGCGGTCGGCACGCATGCCGTGGACGCGCGGGACGGGCGGGTGGGGGAGGTCATGGGGCACGTCGGAGGCGACGTACGGTTGCGGCCGGTCGCCGGGGGCAGGGCGTGGGACTGCCCCCGGGCGTCGGTCGCGGTGGCGCAGCCGGAGGAGGTGCTGAGAGCGCGGCTGAGCAGGACGAACCGTGAGAGCGCACGCCCTTAGAGCCTGCCTGACGAGGAAGCGGCGGCAAGAGGCCGGGAGGCGGCGGCCGGCTGCTCGCACCGCGCCGGACGCGGGACGTCGGCAGGCGTCCGGTGATCCGCGGACGCACCGCCCGGCCTCTCCCTGGAAGGCATTGCCCAGCGTCAGGGCGGCCCCGGCGGTCCGCCACCCACCGTCGGACCGTCGCGGGCTGAACGTGCAGACCCCGGTGTTCCCCGTCTGCGGCAGGTGGGCCTGTACCGCTGCGGTGGCGGCGTCCGTCGTGGTGACCACGACGTGTTCGGCTCGCCCAAGGCATGGGCCCGGTGTGCCACCGCCTGCTGGAGTTCGGCGATCACGGGACCACCGTCAGTACGATCTTGCCCTGGATGTGGCCCTGCGCGGCTCGCGTGTGTGCGCTGACCGCTTCGGGCAGCGGGTAGGTGCTGTCCACCCCGACCTGGAGCCTGCCCTCGTCGAACAGGCGCCCGATCCGGGCGAGTTGGGGGCCGTTGGAACGCACCTGAATGTTCGAGACCGTGATGCCCAGCCGCGCCGTCTCTTCCGGGTCGTACTCGGCGAAGAACACCGGAAGCATGGTGCCGCCGCGCTTGAGCACGGTCAGGAAGCGTGAGCTGTCCGGGCCACCGACGGCGTCGATCACCAGGTCGACGCCGCTGACCGCGTCCGAGGCCCGCGTCGTGGTGTAGTCGATGAACTCGTCGGCGCCGAGCTTGCGCAGGAACTGCTCGTGCCGGCCCGAGGCCACCGCGATGACGTGTGCCCCCTGCCACTTGGCCAGCTGTACCGCGAAGTGGCCCACTCCACCGGCGGCCCCGTTGACCAGCACGGTCATCCCTGGCGTGATCGGCACCGGCCGGTGCACCTGGCCGGTGAAAGGAGACGGCACGTCGTGGCCGAGATCGACCAGGTACTGCCAGGCCGTCAGTACGGCCATCGGCGCCGCAGCCGCCTGCACGTGGTCGATACCGGCCGGCTTGTGAGCCAGGTCGGAAACCGGCGCGGCCACGTACTCGGCGTACGTCCGGCCGTCGAATCCGGGGAACCGCAGCATGCCGAAGACCTCGTCACCGACGGCGAACCCACGCACGTCCGGAGCGACCGCCTGGACCACGCCCGACATGTCCGTTCCGGGGGTCAGGGGGAACTCCAGCGCCGGCCTCGTCTCGGCCGGCATGATCTTCATCCCCTCACGCAGGTACCAGTCCGGCGGGTTGATGCCCGTCGCGTGCACCCGGACGAGCACCTCGCCCGGGCCGATCTCGGGAACCGGTACCTCGTCGTACCGCAGAACTTCCGGCCCGCCCGCTTCGTGGAACTGGATCGCCTTCATCGCGCCTGTCGCTTTCTCGGGGAAACGTTGCTCCTTCAGTGAAAGCCCAGGACGGCATGGCCGTCCAAGACCGGTTCGGCAACCTCGTCATTCCGAAACGGCATGACGCGTACGCTGGAAGGGTGAACGATCTTGGGCAGGACCTGGAACTGCGGCTGGTGCGCTACTTCACCGTGGTGGCGGCGCACCAGCACTTCGGCCGGGCCGCCGCCGAGTTGCACGTGGCCCAGCCGGCGCTGAGCCGCCAGATCCGACGGCTCGAGGAATACCTCGGCACACGACTGCTGGACCGCACACCCCGGGGCGCCCGGCTCACTCCGGCCGGCCAGACGTTCCTGCCCCGGGGCCAAGCCCTGCTGCGGTCCGCCCGCCAGGCCGAGCTGGCCGTGCGTGAACAGGCCGAGACCGAACGAATCGTCATCGGTTACGTCGAAGACCTGGTGATCACTGCCGCCGTACGGGAACTGCGCCGCCGCTACCCGGATGCCGAGATCGCCACCCGGCATCTGAGCTGCCACGATGTCGGGGCGCTGTCCGACAAGCGCGTCGACGCCCTGATCGCGCGGGCTCCGCTGCCGCTCGCCGCCGTCGACGACGTGTTCACCACCCCGCTGTACGAGGAGCCCCGGATCCTCGTGGTCCCGCGCGGTCATCCCTTGGCCGACCGCGCGTCGGTGGCCGCGGAAGAACTGGCCGGCGAGGAGGCTGCGCCATGCGCGTTCGAGAGCGCGGACTGGACTTCCTACCGGATCCTCGGGGCCGACGTACCGCCGGTCGAGAGCTACGAGGACAAGCTCGAACTCGTCGCGAGGGGTGAGGCGATCGCCGTGCTGCCGGCCGGCGACCGGCGTAGCTCACTGCGTCCCGACCTCGTCACCGTCCCGCTCGAGGGCGCTCCCCCCAGCCAGGTCGTCCTGGTCAGCCGCACGGACGACCCGAATCCGATGATCAGAAACCTTCGGCTGGCGGCCGAGGCCGTCCTGACCGCCCCGGCAACCTGACCGGGACCGGCCGACCCGCTCGGCGCTGAACCGCTTCGTGGCCAACTGGTACGTCGACGGCGGCGAGAACCGGATCCGCCCCGGCGGGCCGTCAGCCCTGGTACGGTGCCACGATGCGTTCGACCGCCGCCGTCACCAGCTCGTCGCGCTCGGCCGGGGTGAAGACGTCCGGCAGGGTGAGCTGCTCGACGATCAGCCAGTTCAGGGAGAGGTAGAGCAGCTTGACGGCCATCGCGTCGCCGGGCAGGCCGGACGCCTCGTGGTACGAGACGTTGGCGGCGACGTCGGCGCGGATGCGTTCGGTCAGGACCGCGCGCAGCTCGGGGCGGCGGGTGGCCTCCAGGCGGAGTTCCAGCAGCGCGAGGTAGCCGGTGCGGAACGAGGCGATGCGGTCGACGAGCTCGCGCATCAGGGCGACGTAGGTGTCCCGGTCGCGGCCGGCCGTCCGCTGACGGGTGATGGTGGCCTCGTCGGGGTGGAGCCGTTCGTAGACGCGGGCGCCGGCCTGGGTGAGCAGGTCGTCGCGGTTGGCGAAGTAGTTGGACGCGGTGCCGTTGGGCACGGCGGCCTCCGTGTCCACCGCCCGGAAGGTCAGGCCTCGGGCGCCCTGCGCGGCCAGTACCTCGATCGAGGCGTCGACGAGGGCGGCGCGGCGCTGGTCGTTCCTTCTCACCATGGGCACGGCTCCATCGGGAATCGCATTGACATCACTCCGTTTGTAGTACTACGTTCGAACCACTTCAAACAGAGTACTGCGTGGGGGTTCATTTTGCGAAGGCTCGTGTACTACGTCGCCGTCACCCTCGACGGCCGTATCGCCGGCCCCGGCGGTGAGTTCGACTTCTTCCCGCGAGGCGACGAACGGCAGGCCGCCGCCTACGAGGCCTGGACCACCCCGCTCTACCCCGAGACCGTGCCGACCGCCTACCGCGCCGCCGTCGGTGTCACCGACGTGCCCAACCGGAACTTCGACACCGTCCTGATGGGACTCGGCAGCTACCGTCCCGGCCTCGACGAGGGGTACCGCAGCCCGTACGCGCACCTGCGCCAGTACGTGGTGTCGAGCACCCTGAAGCCCGACGACGCCGACCCCGCCGTCACCGTCGTGCCGGGCGACCCGCTCGGTCTCGTCCGTGAACTCAAGGCGGAGGAGGGCAGCGACCTGGACATCTGGCTCTGCGGAGGGGGCAAGCTCGCCGGTGCCCTGCTGTCCGAGATCGACGAGCTGCTGATCAAGAGCTATCCGGTGATCGCCGGTGCCGGTGTCCCGCTGGTCGACGGTGTCTTCGACCCCACGCTGTTCGACGCCGCCGAGCGCACCGCCTTCACCAACGGCGTCACGCTCACCCGCTTCACCCGCCGGTAGGAGGAGAGGGGCCGGCAGGCTCAGACGCCGCCCATCGGCTCGATGTCCACCCGTACCGGCGTCCCCCACACCCGCAGCACCTCGTAGTCCGTGAACTCGTGGACGAGGCGGTACGCCATCGCCGCCCGGGGCGCGCGCAGTTGGGCCGCGATGTACAGCTCGGCCTCGCGGCGGTCGCGGCGCGGGGTGCCGCACAGCTGCCACGCCTGACCGTTCCACAGCTCGGGCAGCCAGCGCTGCTGGGGCTGCGGACGGTCGCCCCGGACGCCGTAGCGGGACTGGACCGGCTCGGTGGCGGGCCGGGCGGGGAGCGGGCCGCCGTTGTACTCGCTGCGGCGCGCGGTGCGGCGGCGGGTCTCGCACAGGAGGCAGAGGTCGGGGGCGGCCTTGTCGACCGGGCCGTTCGGGTGCTCGTGGCAGCGGGTGGTCGGGGCCGCCGCCGTGACGCTCTCCTCCAGCTGGTCCAGCGCGCGCTTCAGGTCCGCGCGGACCTCGTGCAGCTTGGCGTCCGGCGTGTCGGTGCTCAGGGCCTCGCCGTGCTCACCGAGGAGACGCAGGGCGCGGCCGAGGGCGGTCAGCTGGGCGTGGTTCATGCTCCCCAGAGTCGCATGCGGGCCGTGCCGTCGCCCAAACCGAAGAAGTACGTCGCCGCGAAGCCGACCACGTACCCGGTGAGCAGCCCGCCGCCGTACACCCCGGCCGTCACCGCCCAGCCTCCGCCGCCCGCGAGGAGCGGGAACAGGGCCCAGCCGGACGGGCCGATCGCCGTCGCTCCCACGTCCGTGGCGAGCATCGCGAACAGGCCGACGAAGGCGCCGCCCGCCGCGCCGCCCACGCAGGCGGTGAGGAAGGGGCGGCCGAGGGGGAGGGAGACGCCGTAGATCAGGGGCTCGCCGACGCCGAGCAGGCCGGCCGGGAGCGCCGATCTGATCGTCGTGCGCAGGGTGGTGTCGTGGCGCAGGCGGACGTACACCGCCGCTGCCGCGCCGACCTGGCCCGCGCCCGCCATGGCCAGGACGGGGAGCAGGACGGTGTGGCCCTGCTGCTCGATGAGCGTGGTGTGAATGGGGATGAGGGCCTGGTGCAGGCCCAGCATCACCAGGGGGAGGAAGAGGCCGCCGAGGATCAGGCCGGCCAGGGCGCCGGTCGTCGTCAGGAGCCAGTCGGCCGCCGTGCCGATGGCGGTGGCGACCTCGCCGGCCGCGTACATGAGGACGTAGAGGGTCACCAGACCGGAGACGAGCACCGTCAGGGTCGGGGTGAGCAGGACGTCCAGGGTGCCGGGGAGGCGGGCGCGGCACCGCTTCTCGACGTAGGTGCCGAGCAGGGCGGCCGCCAGCGCGCCCAGGACGCCGCCCTGACCGGGGGCGAGGGCCGCGCCGAACGCGGTCACCTCTGTCACGCCCGGGTGGACGACGACGGCGGCGACCGCGCCGCCCAGCACGGGCGTCCCCCCGAACTCCTTCGCCGTGTTGTGGCCGACGAACACCGCGATCAGCGCCATGAAGGCGGAGGAGAGGGCGGCCAGGGCGGGCGTGATGCCGGGGAGCCATTCCAGGTTCGTCAGCAGACCCGCGACGCCCGCGACGATCCCGCAGCCGATCAGGGCGGGGATGAGGGGGACGAAGATGTTCGCGACGCGGCGCAGGGCCGACTTGAGCGGGGTCGCGTCGCGCCGCTTCTGTCGGGCCTTCAGCTCGGCACCGCGCCGGGCGAGGGCGTCCGCCGTGCCCGCGGGTGCGTCCGCCGTGTCCACGGGAGTGTCCGCCGTGCCGGCGGGGTCGATCACCGTGCCGGCGGGAGTGGCCGCCGGGGCGATGGAAGCGTCCGCCGTCGGCGTGTCGCTGCCCCCGTCGGCCGCCAGCAACGCCTCGAACGCCTCCGTCACCCGCCCGACGACCCCCGGCCCCAGCACCACCTGGTACGACGCGCCGTCCTCCACCACCCCCAGCACACCGGGCAACGCCCGCAGCGCCGCGTCGTCCACCCGGGAGCGGTCGGCCAGGCCCAGGCGCAGGCGGGTCATGCAGTGGGCGACTGAGGTGACGTTGGCCGGGCCGCCGACCAGGGGGAGGAGGGCGGCGGCCGTGGATCGGGGGGTGTGGGAGGTGTCCTTGTGCACCCCCCGAGCGTGCGGTCAGCCCTGGGCCGTTGCCAGCGCGGCGCGCAGGTGGCCGCCGGAGTCCTCCAGAAGGCGGGCGGCCGTCGGGCCGTCCACGTCGGCCAGCAGGGTCAGGATCGCGTGCTTGACCTCCCCGTCGGTGGCGGTCAGGGCGCGCTCGACCTCGTCGTCGGCGGCGCCGGTGGCGAGCGCGACGATGCGGCGCGAGCGGGCGCGCAGCTTCTCGTTGGAGGCGCGGACGTCCACCATCAGGTTCCCGTACGTCTTGCCGAGGCGGATCATCGTGATCGTCGACAGCATGTTCAGGACCAGCTTCTGCGCCGTACCGGCCTTCAGCCGGGTGGAGCCGGTGATCAGCTCGGGACCGGTGACGACCTCGATGCCGTACTCGGCGGCCGCTGCCAGGGCGCTGCCGCTGTTGCAGGCCAGCCCGACGGTCAGGGCGCCCCGGGCGCGGGCGTGCTCGACGGCGCCGATGGCGTATGGCGTGCGGCCGGAGGCGGAGACGCCGACCACCGTGTCGTCGGGGGTGAGGGCGAGGGCGTCCAGGTCGGCGCGGGCCAGTTCGGCCGAGTCCTCGGCGCCCTCGATGGAGGTGACCATGGCGTCCGGGCCGCCCGCGATGAGGCCGACGACCTGTCCGGGGGCGGAGTTGAAGGTGGGCGGGCACTCCGAGGCGTCCAGTACGCCGAGCCGGCCGGCCGTACCGGCGCCCGCGTAAACCAGCCGTCCGCCGCGTGCCATCCGGGCCGCGACGGCGTCGACGGCGGCGGCGATCTCGGGCAGCCGTTCGGCGACGGCGGCGGGCACGGCGGTGTCCTCGCCGTTCATCACCCGCGCGATGTCGAGGGTGGGCATCCGGTCGATCTCGGCCAGCTCGGGCCGGAACGCCTCGGTGGCCAGCGTCTCCAGCTGGGAACGGAGGTCGGGGTGGTGGGGGGTCGCAGTCATGAGGAAGCCGCTCTTTCCACTTCGGTGCCTGTACTTACCCGGGAGCGCGGGGCCTACGGTCTCCCGCGGCTCCCGTGCCGGTGGGCCAACGCCTCGTAGGACGCCGCCAGGGCCGGCGCGGCCGACTCGTACGTCCGCTGCGCCACCCCCACGAACAGACAGTCGACCACCAGCAGCTGGCTGGTCCGCGACGACATCGCCGCCGGTCGCAGCTCGCTCTCCCTGGACGTGGACGTGGTCAGCACGTGGTCGGCGTACTGCGTGACGGGACTGTCGGGGCGGCCGGTGATGGCGACGGTCGTCGCCCCGCGTTCGAAGGCGGCCCGCAGCGGTTCGATGACGTCCCCGGTCGACCCGGAGTGCGTGATGGCGAGGGCGACGTCCCCGGCGCGCAGCTGCACCGCGTTGGTGACGGCGAGGTGCGGGTCGCTGGGGGCGTGCGCTATGAGTCCTATGCGCAGGAGCTTCTGGGTGAGGTCCTGCGCGACCAGTCCGGAGGCGCCGATGCCGTACACGTCGGTGCGGCGGGCGGCGGCGAGTGCGGCGACGGCCGCGCCGAGCTGGAGGGTGTCCAGTGAGGCGGCGGTGTCGGCGAGGGTCTGCTGCTCGTCGTAGGCCAGCTTGGCGACGACGTCGGCGATCGGGTCGTCGACCGCGATGTCGGTCGTGATGGCGGGCGCCCGGCCGGACTGCTGCTGGGCGGCGAGCCCGGCGAGCGCGAGGCGCAGGTCGCGATAGCCGGGGTAGCCGAGCAGCCGGGCCGTGCGTACGACGGTCGCCTCGCTGGTGCCGGTGAGCTCGGCGAGGCCGGTGACCGTGAGGGCCGCGCAGCCGGCCGGGTCTCCCGCGACGGCCTCGGCGACCCGCTGCATGGAACGGGTCATCGACGGCGCCAGCGTGCGGACCTTGGCGGCGAGGGCGGCGGGCGCGGGTGGCGTGCCCCCGCTTCCGGCGCCGCGGCGGCCACCGGTCGTGTTGCCGCTCCGCGCGCTGCCGAAAGTTTCCTTCACTTCATCGGTCACTCATGAAAGATA